>CAUHLX010000047.1 GCA_959606705.1 uncultured Bacillota bacterium
AGCAGCTCGCCGTAATCGCCCAGCTGTTTGGGATCGATGGAGACAACATCCTCTTTCTCCTCCGCCGTGACTCTGCCCAGCAGCTCATCGGCGCTGATCTGGTACAGGTCCGCCAACTTAATTATGATATGGAAGCTCGGGCGATTGGCGCCTTCCTCATAGCGGGAGTAGGTGCTGCGCTGAACGCCCAGGCAATCCGCCACCTCAGCCTGTGTCATTCTGTGCTTCTTACGATACAGCTTCATGTTTTCAATCAACTTGGACATCACTCTTCCTCCTGTCTCCTCCGCTATCGATAGTCACATTATGTCACATGCGTGGTCCGAAAACATCGCCCTTTCGGCTATTTTTTCTCCGCGGTGTTATGAAAATCCACAATTGCATGCACTTGAACCGCTTCCATGATTTCGTAGAAGGCCCAGTGTCTCGGCGTCACATCCCGCATTTGAATGCGATAACGGTACAAACTGCCGTCCATCTGCCGGGGGTCGGGCGCTCTCCCCAGACTTCGGTTGATCGCTGCGATGACTTCGGCCCGGGAAATCGCCAAGCCGGGGCGAAAGCTGCCGTCCCAGTACCCCGTCAAATATCCCTTTTGACTCATCTGAGAAATATACCCTTCGGCCCAATTTCCCGACGTATCCTGGTAACCGGCCGTGCCTTTGTTCCGCAGGCCGAGAAAACGGCCCAGAATCGCACAAAATTCCGCTCGCGTTACCGTGCTGTCCGGAACGAAGCCCTGTCCTTTCGGAGTGATGAGCTCTCTCATGATACTGTAGGAGACCGCGTCGGAATACCAGCGGTCCTCCTCCACCTCCCACCTCTCCGCCTCGTCGAAGCGGTCCGGAACGTATTCCGGGTCCAGGCTGGCCAGCAGGGTGGCGGTTTCCGCGCGGCGGATCGGCTGATCGGGACGGAAGCTGCCATCCTCGTAACCATGGGCGTAGGGCTGATGCAAAAGCGCGGGATCCTCCGGAAGGGCAGCGGGCTCCTCGGGCGGCTCCACCTTCCCCATGGCCGGAGGCGTAGTCTCCTCCGGGGTATTCTTTTCATAGAGCGCCAGGAAGGTGAAGCTGTCGTTGACCGTCACCTCCGCGGGGTCTACCGGCAGAGCGCCGTCCAAGCTCCAGCCTAAGAATACATAACCCGGCTCCGCTTCCACCTCGGGGATCACCGAAATGTGCGATCCCTTCACCAGATTCCACCGAGACTGATCACCGGCGATTTTGCCGTGGTCCCCGGCATCGAAGCTCACCAGATATCTGGTCTTATGTCCGCCGGAATGGCCGTCGTCTCCGTCCGCGGGAGGCGGGTCGGGAACAGGGGGGCCTTCGTGAAATTTCCATCCGGCAAATAGAGTCAAATCCTTCAAAATCGGGGTCTGGAAGTTGAACGTCTCCGTCTGCAGCGCCGAAGCGGAGGTGGAAAACCATCCCAGAAAGTCGCCGTCCTCCCTGTGCGGCTGGTTTTCCGGGCAGAATGCCAGGCCGCCCGACAGGATGGTTTGCGAGCCGAACGCTCCTTCGCCGCCCATGGAATCAAAGGTCACGGTGTAGTGGGTCCCTCCCAGCTTCCACGTGGCCGAGTTTCCGCTCCGTTCCACCTGAAATTTCCAGTCCTCATAAGGAATGTGAAACGCCTGGTCCGTCACCCCCGCCGCACCTTCTACGACAAGGTACGCCGCACCTTCCGAAACGACGGTGGGGGTCAGCTCCACGGAAGTTTCCCCCGAGGCCGTTCCTCCGATGTGGAGGGCCTCGTCAGCGAGCTCCAGCCAGCCGCCCCCTATCCAATCTCCGGAAACCTCCCCGCCCTGAGGCAGTACCAGCGTACTCCCCGGGGGAACCTCCAGCTCCCGCACTTCCTCTGCTCCTGTTCCAAAGGGATTGCCGCCCTCCTCTCCCGTTACGGAGACGATGGCGCTGTCCAGCAGGACCCGGTCCGCGCCGCTGAGAAATTTGACTTCATATGGCTGAGATACGCTTCCGCAGTTTCGGAACACGATCTCTCGGGTGCCCGTCACGGGAGCGGAGCTGTTAAAGCCTCCGCCGAACACACCGCCCCGAATTTCTCCTCCGGAAAAAATTACTTTGGTCTTTCCCGCCGCGTCCTGGCGATTCCCTCCGTACACATTGCCCATCAGGATTCCGCCTTGAATTTCCACCTGGGTGGAGGAGGAGGGACGGCTTTTGTTGCCGCCGTACACATTGCCGATGATCCGGCCCCCGCGAATCGTCAGCTTGGGATTGATGATCCCGCTTCCCCCTTCCCTTCCGCCATACAGGTCCGCATAGCAGTTCCCCTGATCACCGGAGGAATCCGATACCGTGAGGCCTTTTCCGTTCGCCAGTATGTTGATCTTATAGTAGGTGCTTCCCAGATCGTATCCGTTGAGATCCAGCTCCAGCTCCCGCCACACCGCCAAATCCACATTCGACATGGGCGTGATGTCTCCCGTGAGGCGAATGCGCTGTTCCCAATCATCCAAGGCGTATTCCAGCGCGCTGAGACTGTCCACCTCCACAAAGCGGCCGCTCCCGCGGGCGGCTTCCGTGTCTTCCGTGGCTTTCGTGGCTTCCGTGGCTTCCACGGCGGACACGGTAACCGCCTCCACGGCAAAAACCCCCGTGGGAATCGACTGCACGAAGAGGAACATCAGAAGATAAACGAGGATCGCCGCCCGTTTCATCGTATTTTTCTTCCCGTTCTTCTTCATTGACTTCTCCTTAATGAAAATCTTGGTGAGCGTGTCCCACCGTGGCTTCCAGAATTTCAGCGAAGCCCCAGTGCTCCGGATTCACGTCCTTCCATTCAAACTCGTATTTCCCGGCATTTTTCCCAACCGCGGCCGCGTTGGGTGCTCGACCCAGCACCTTGTTGATGGCGCAGGCGGCCTCCGCCCGAGTGACCGGTTCCGCCGGGCGAAAGCTTCCGTCGGGATAACCGTGCAGGATTTCCCGCTCCGCCAGCTGGGCCACATAGCCCTCGGCCCAGCAATCCCGTGCGTCACCAAAGCCGGCGGACCCGCTGTTGCTCAGTCCCAGGAAGCGTCCGATAAGCGTGGCGAATTCCGCCCGGGTGATCTTCCGCTCCGGTCCGAAGCTGCCGTCCGGCAGTCCGGTAATGATCTCCTCCGACAGGTTGTAATACACGGCGTCGGCGTACCAGCTGTCTTCCGGCACGTCGGAAAGGGTGAGGCGGGGAGCCCTCGCGGCCTCGTAGTTGGGATCCGCTTTCGCAAAGAGGACCGCGGCCTCCGCCCGGGTGATCCAAGCATCCGGCCGGAATCGTCCGTCCGGATCTCCCTCCATATAGGGAAAATGATCGATGGCTCCATGAGTCGGCAGCATCGCCGGCTCCGAAGAAATCGGCGGCAGCTCCGGAGAAATCCCCCCTTGAGAGGAAAGGTCCGCCGAAACAGAGGGCCTCCGGTGGCTGCCGGAGCCGGAGCCATTCCCTCCGCCTCCGTCATGATCCGGATCGGGAGCGACCCCGCCGCCGCTGGTATCGGGGGGTGTCTCCGCCTTCCAGGCCGCGGCTAAGCTGGTGTTTTCATAAATTCTGGTGTCTCGGAAAGAAAATGCGTTCTCCGTGGTCCATTCCCCGTTGCCGGAAGTGTGCCATCCCAGGAACGAATATCCGTCCCGCCGGGGCTCCGGTTCGGGAGCGGCGATCCGACTGCCCGACAGCACGCGGAGTGACGCGTAGGTAGGGGTGCCTCCCCGGGAATCAAAATCCACGTCATACTCTTCTCCATCCAGCACCCAGGAGCTGCCGCCGCCGTCAAAATTCCAGTCCGGGTTTTCCGGGACAAAGGCCCCGTTTCCCCCCGCGGATTCCGTTTTGATGTACTCCATTCCCTTGACCGGCTGATCCGCTTCGATGACCACCGTGGTCTGCTCCTTGACCTCGCCCCCTACTTCAAAGGCTCCGCCGGAGAGCACCAAGGTGCCTCCACCGTTGAAATCGCCGGCGATGGCCCCTCCGTTGGGCACGCTGATTCCGCTCCCGGAAGGAACGGTGAGGTTCTTCACCTGCCCCTCCCCGTCTCCGAAGGGAGAATTGCTGTCCGTGACCTTCACAAAGGAATTGTCCAAAACCACATCCTTGGCGTTTTCGATCACCGGCAGCTCCGCCCATTCCTCCGAGCTGCCGTAGTTCACAAAGGTGATGGTTCCCGAAGAACCGCTGACTTCGCCGCCGATGGCTCCTCCGGACACCGTGATATCCGGGTCCGTCACCGGGTCCTTCTTGCTTCCTCCGTAAATATTCCCGAAAATCGATCCTCCGGCAATGAATACGGACGCCGAGTTCACGCCTCCGCTGACTCCGCCGCCATAGATGTTTCCCCGGACATTGCCGCCAAAGATGGTGATCGAAGTGCTGAGAATCAGTCCGGTCTGCTCCGACGCTCCGTAAAGATTGGCCCAGCACACGCCGTTCCCCGTGCTGTCGTCCAGCTCGAAGGGCTTCCCGTTGGCGAAGAGGTTCAGTTCAAAATCAGAGCTGCCCAGCTGATGGCCGTTGAGATCCAGCCGCAATTTCTTTCGGAGCATCAGGCTGTCATCCGTCATGGGAATCATGTCGTCCATCAGCCGCACCACTGGCGCGCCGTCTAAGATCGCGTCTCCCAGCTGTCCGTAATCGTACACCTCCGCGGTTCCCGGTTCGTCCCCCAGCGCCCATACCGGCGACGCCGGAGAGAGCGCCAGCATCAGGGCCAGGACAAACGCCAGCGGTCCGGTGGCGTTCGGACGCGAACGTCCCGATTTTTCAGCCATAGCCGCCTCCTTTCTTTTGATTCACAGATACGGCGAAGCCGGCCTGACACAAACTCGTCAAGCCGGCAGCCTTACGTTTCTTTTGTGAGCTCCTCCGTATTCTTACTGAGCGGGTGTGCTCCACTTGGGATAGGAATCTCTCACCCATCCGTTCCGCATCAACAGCATGTTCAAGTCGTAAGGATTGATGACCGCGTCATATCCGGAATCGTAGAAATCGTACTTGTCGAAATCCGGAATCGCCGTGGAATATTGTCCGACCCAGGTTTTCACATAGGTGGTGATATCCTTGTTGTTCACCGCTCCGTCCGCGTTCAGATCCCCCGGATACAGATAAATGGGATCGTCGTAGGTGGAAATGTAAAACTCATCCTTCGCCGGGATCACGATTCCCTGGTATCCCGTGGCTTCGTTGGGCTTGATCACTCGCTTCAGATATTTATCCTGACTGAGAGTGAGCCAGTAGTTCCCGGGCGGAATGTACTCCGTAAACTCAAAATAGCCGTTTTCCCCGGTGTATACGGTTTCCTCGTGGGAGGTTCCCATCAGGTCCACGCGGATTCCCGTATTCCTGGCGCTGCCGATATCCTTGCCGGCCAGCCGGACATATCCGTATACCTTGGAGGGTTCCGCGGAATAGCTCACGGGAACTCGATCCAGAGGCGTCATCACCGCAGGATCTCCCTTTTCCCGTTCCACTTGAATGGAGATTTCACCGCCGGCGGAATCCAGCAGTCCGGGAACGGAGAATTTGGCGTTCGCCGCCGCCTGATAATCCAGCAGCGGAGTGGTGGTGATATACGGGTCCGCGTCCTCGTACGATTTGTAGAAGTGCAGTACGTCTCCCGGCAGCAGTCCCTGAGCGATTTCCACCCAGTCGCCGTCGGAGCCCAGCAGATTCTTCACCGTAACGTCATCCGGATTGACGGGGGAGTCCAGCTCCAAAACGCTGATCTTCACTTGAGCCGACAAGCCGGTGAGTTGATCCGTCACCTTCACCACTTCGTAGATTTCCGTGGGATCGCTGGGCGTGGCCTTGTCCAGTGCCGTGACCTGTCCGTCGGTATTGAAAGCGATGTAGGGTCCGTCATCATAAGCCCCTTGAGTTTCAAAGGTCCATTTCAAATTCGACTGGTAAACGTCCTGCGGCGCGATGTCCAGATAATCCGCCAGATTCTTCACCGTGTTGATGGGCATGCGGATGATCTCCTGCTTGAATTTGATCGCCGCGGGATAGAACTGTACCTTCAGTTTCAACTCGTCATATTTCCCGGTGTCATACAGGGATTCCACACGCAGGATCACGTAATCGTCTCCGAAGGTGGTCTTTTGCGGAGTGATGGCGATGGTCCCGGCTTCGGCATCGATGGCGTCAATCAGAATGGGGCAGTCAGGACTGTTGAGATCCAGTTCCGTACCATCCTTTTTCATCAGCTTCCAGTTAACCTCTTTGTTTTCCTTCGCGCCTTCGCTATCAAAGGTCAGCTCCGCGGTGAAGGTCTTGTTTTCGCCAGCCGCGTCGCCGGAGGTGGGATGATAGTGATAGGTCATGTCTTCGATCGCCGTTCCCGACACATACTTTTCTTTGATTTTTACCGAGCTGGGGGGATCGAAGGACTTCACATAGACATTCATGGTCTGAGTCGTGCCGTAGGTCCTCGAAGTAGCCGTGAACTTCACCTTGCCGATGGTGTCCAGCTTGGTGAAATTGTCGGGTACCTTAAAGGTGATGGAGGTGTCCCGCTGTTCCACCACGCTGACGTAATCCTGATAAACCGTGGCTCCGTCGTCCGGCGAAACCAAATCCAGGGTCCAGTCCACCTGCGGAAACGAAGCGTTGGCCGGATTGGGATCGACGGTGATGGTGTAGGTGGCGTCGCTGTTCTTGTAGTCGATGCCCTTTCCGTCATCCACCGTCTTGACATCCTCGCCTTCTCCGTTGGCGGTGTTCCGTTTCATGATCAGGCTGAAATTTTTCAGCGGAATGACTTCCGTTTTAAACGCCGGGAAGGGCTCCGGCTGGAACTCAAAGGCGGTGACCAAATCCACCGTGGCGCTGTTGTTGACAAACCAGCCCGCGCCGTAGTCGAATTCCGGCACGCCGCCGCGGTCGTAGGTTTCCCCTTCCACCACCGGACCGTTGGAGGCGGTGGCAAAATCAAAGGACTTGAAGCTGGTCGTGGTGCCGGTGGCCATGAAGCTGATGCTGACCATCTTCTGTTTTCCCGTGATTTTTGCGTTGTAATTGCTGGTATATCCCAGTACGCTCACCCATCCGCCCCGGTTGTCGATCTTGGGGTAGGTACCGTCCTTGCCCTCGGCTCCCGCCAGGATGCCGCCGGTCCAGGTCTGATCGTTGAAGCACTGTACGATTCCCACCGCGTCCCCGATTTTCCCGGGGGTCACGGTCTTGTCCGGATAAGCCTCTCCGTTTCCGTTGACCACCTTCACCACGCTGGGATCGAACCGCAGGGGGATGACAAAGGAGTGGAGCTTTCCGAAATCCTCAAAATAAATGTTGAATTTAAAGGGCTGTCCGGCCATGATCTTGAAGTCGCCGACCAGTGGCGCTTCGTGGCCGTTGGTATCCGTTTTCAGGATCTCGTCCTCGTTCTCCGGATTGGCCCGGTACTTGGTCCCGTCCTTCATTTCGATTTCAAAGGAAATCTTATTGTCGGTCAACGGCGCGGTGGGGGGCAGCGTCGGCTGTACCACCTCATCCACGGAACCGGGCGTCCCGCTTTCCGTGTCGCCGGTGCCTGCCGTACCGCCGCTGTTGTCGCCGCTGTAATACATGTTGCCGTTGCGGGTCATCACCATAGTCCCCTTCTCGGAGGGATAGACCCCGGTAATGGTTTCTTTCTGAGAGATGGACTGGAAGATCTGCATGGGAGTATCCACCGTCGCTCCCGCGGTGGCGGAAATGAAACCATTGCTGTTCCTGCCCACGGCATATAGGGTATTGTCATCACACAGATAGGTGATGACACTGTTGGTGATAAAGCTTTTGATCACGGTCTTTCCCAAGGTCTTGGCATCGATGACCTTATGGGGACGTGATACACTTAATCTTCCTCCATTGGCCAGCGGTGTGGCCCAGGAGCTGGGACCAACTGAATTATCGTTGTTGGTTCCTACTGCCCAGACACTTCCGTCCTTGTCGATGATGGTGCTGTTGACTCCGTTGGTTGCCAGATTTTTCGTGAGGTCCACACCCTCCAGATAGGGCGCAATCTCCGCGTTTTGAGGATCCGCAAACACGTCCACCGGTTCCGTGGAAGCACCATAGGCAGTGGCAATGCCCTCTTCATTCAGTTTATCCGGCAGGAAATTTTGATTGTGGTTGTTATTTCCTAAAGAAAACAGCCGGTTGTCATTGGTGATCACGAAGCAGGAGCCGCCGCCATAGGTGGGCAGAATCTTAGCGATGGTTCTGGGCTGTCCGCTGGAATCATTCCCTAGTTTCTGTAAAAATTCCGCACTGGGTTCACGAAATTTTATAGGGGTCAGCTCTGTGCGGTCCACCATGTTCCAGACGGAATAATTCGCGGTTAAACATCCGGCAATGTACCAGGTGCCTCCGTTGAAATCCGTTTTGATCGATACCGCCAGAGTGCTGGATTCCATTTCGATGATGTTGCCCTTTACCTCCGACATATCATATAAAACAGGGGTCTTGCTGCTGTCCTTGCTGTAAGCCGACGTAACGTACTGGTTCATGCTGCTTCCCCAGCCATACACCTTGTTGGTGTCAGTATAGACGTATACGGAAGACGCATAGGATGCGATTACCTTTTTAATATTTCCGTCAAAGGCGAAATCGTGGAGTACCGGCTTTTCCACTACCGTGGCGTGTGAAGTGTCATTTCCGTTGGCGTCCTTGGCCAAGCCCAGACCATATCCACTATTACTGCCCCATACCCAAAGCTTTCCATCGATGATCTTCAACATGCCGCCGCCATCGGTGGAGGTAAAGGTATCGGCTGTCTGCCGCAGCTGTTCTTGTGTCGCTGTCGCCGCATAAGCTCCGGTGGCCCCGTAAGCCTCGCTGTCGGGAAGCATCCCGGTCAGCGGTGTAAGCGTGACGATCATGGCAACGGATAGAATCGCGGAAAGCAGGCGTTTGCCCCAAACCGCATTATTTCTTTGTTGTCTCATGTTCTTTCCTCCTCTTTCTTATTATTCCGCTATGGTTTTCACCTGGCGAACCATTCCATTGGTGATCTGTGCCGCCGCGGCGCGGGTTGCGTTCCCCTGAGGATCAAACCTTCCGTCACCCACACCACTGATGAGCCCGGCTTCATACATCGCGTATACCGCCTCCTTCGCATAGTCCGCTATTTGGGCGTCATCGGCAAACAGAACTCTATCTCGAACTTTCGGAAGCCGGACTCCCGAAAGGGTTAAACCTCGGTAAGCCATCACCGCCAGATCCTGCCGGCTGATGGCGTTTTTGGCGCCGAAGGATTTTTCCGAAACCCCCTTGACCGCTCCCACTCGATAGGCGCTGGCCACATAGGGATAAAAGGGGCTTTCCTTGGGAACATCCTCAAAGGGGCTGCTGAGGGTGGTCTGATACAGCGACACTCCCGACACCAGCATGATGGAAAACTGTTCCCTGGTCACATTGGCGTTGGGGCTGAAGCCTCCGCCGCCGGTCCCGTGGACGATGCCCATCGCGGACAGCGCGTTCACCGCGTCCGCCGCCCAAGCCGCCTGTCCCATGTCATTGAAGGTCTCGGCGGATTCCGAGGAAGCCACGAAGGCCCCCGCGCCGTTGAAACAAAACTGCACCACGTCCGCGCTTTGATTGTAAACCGCCGCGGTCAGCGGCAGGGCCGCCGTATTGTAAGGCTCCCCGCCGAACACGTACTTTGACAGGACCGTCAGCTGAACGGACGGATTCGTCTCGGAATCGGCAACCGTTCCGGAATAAGGGATGACCGCTTTCATCACCGGGCCCCGGAAGCCCTTGAAGCTCACTTTGTTCAGGCCCAGACTGCATCCGATCCAGTTGACTCCTCCATTGACCAGGATGGTCAGGGTGGGAGCGCTGGGATTCTCTTCGATGAACCGCCCGGAATCCACCCCCAGGTAGCCGTAGGGCGTTTCCACGTAGACCGTGTCAATTCCCTTTGCCGCCAGGCTTTTGAACTCGGTGGTGGAAAGCTTGACGGAGTAATTCTCCTGATCGACGATCCGGTCGGGCATCTTCACCAGGATGGTTCCGTTTTTCCCACCGGACGCGGCTTCCCGCAGTTCCTCGGCTTCCACGGTGACGGAGCTGCTTTCCAACACCTTTCCGTCGGCATCCACCGCGTATTTTCCGGTGATCTCGCCTGGCTCCCGATAGGGGAAACAGTTCAAATGCTTGGCCTCCTTCAATGAAGCCTCTTTATCTGCCGTCCCCTGGGTTGCCTCCTCGCCGACCGGCTTAGGATATTCCACATCCTGCACCTCGTTGAGATCGCTGCCGTCGGAAACCTCGAATGCCGGCCATTCCAGCTGGTCGGTATAATTGACGATATTTGAAGTGTCGTCCGGCTGGTCATAATTGGGCTCGTACCCTATGATCATTCCCTTGGAAGAAGCCGGATCATATTGGGAATCGGAGGAGCTGTTCTCCGCGGTGGCAATGTGGAAATTGGGATTTCCTTTCGCCTTGGCCACGAAAAACACCTCCAGAAACAGCTGTGGTTCCGCGGGAGCCGTAGGGCTTCCCGTGTAGTATAAGAAGCGGTAATGTCCTCCTCCGTTGTTCAGATAGGGATACCCGCCCCCGTTCTGTTCGGCGTCCAGGGAATAGACCGGACGTCCGATCCAGTTTTTGGGTTTCATGGTGATGATGTCGTAGTCCGGGCTGTAGCACTTGCTCCCCGCCTGAAAGCCCGTATTCTCCGCGATGTCCTGCTCGGTTTTAAAACCGCTGCTGACGATTCGTCCGCTTCCCGGGTCCGCCACCTGAACGATTTCCGGATCCCAGGCGATGGGAATGGTAACGGAGGTCGGATCGATCCCCTTGATCCAAAATTGCAGAGAAAAAAGATCGCCGATTTCCGCCCTCATGGTATCCGCTCCGTGATCCACGAAGCGGACGGCGATGCCATCCTCCATTTTGAAACCGGACCCTCGGGCTGCCGCCGTGGGTTCCGCCCCATACGCTTTCTCCGCCGTTCCAAAGGAAGGAACAGCCAGGGTGATCATCATAGCCGCGGCCAGAAGGACGGACCACGCTTGCCGCGCCCGTTTCCTTCCTTCGCGTTTCATTTGTTTCATCATTCATCAGCCTCCCTGCTGGTCAAATGTCATGACCCGTTCCACCGGGTCCACCGGATACAGATTGTCAATCACCGAACCCAGCTTATTGTAAAGATCGATGAGCACAGCGTCCTTTTCATCCACGGTCCCGTCCCGATTGACGTCCAGTATGTCATTCACATAAGTGAGATCCGTGGTGGGAAGCGGCTGAGTTCCATTGGCGTGAGCCAGCAAGGCGATGCGGTCGGAATTGTTTACCTTCCCGTCTCCGTTGACGTCTCCCCGCCGGGGAATCACGTAAATCGTCCGGCTCACGATGGCCGAATAAGAGGGTGCGTCCGGTTCCTGATATTCGTAGAATAGCTGGTACTCATCCGTACTCTTTTTGGTTCCGTCCGCCTGTTCACGGATTTTAAAATTCCAAATTGCCTCTTCGGAGGTATAGGCGGGAAGCTCTACCTCCTGCCCCTCTTCGTCCAGATAATATCTTCGCACCTTGGCGGCCATTCCGTCGCTGCCGTCGGCGCACACCACGTCGATTCCCGGATCTCGAAAGCCGCAGCCGTCATAAACGTGGACCGCGGTCCTCAGCGCTTCGGCCAGCTCATATTCCTCCTGTGTTTGCGGTATGTCCGGAAACAGGTCTTCGGCCAGTGTGTTCCCGCCGTGGAGATACACGATGGGGTTTACCAGTCCGTCTTTGATGTTGAACACCTGCCAATAAGAGGTAAACTGCGGCCGGGATTCGTTTTCCTCCGCCGTAGCGATGGTGATGATTCCTCCGTCCGGATTGGTGGGATCGTAGGCCGGATCATTCTCTCTGGCAAACCGAAAGTCCGGATTGCCATTGGCCTTCCCCACGAAGTTGAGCGATAGGAAGTGATAGCCT
>CAUHLX010000048.1 GCA_959606705.1 uncultured Bacillota bacterium
TGCCCCTGGCGATCACATCCAGCGCTTTTCCCGAAGCCACGCAGACCAGCTTAACGCAGTCGCCTTCCGAAATCATCCGCCACTGCTGATTTTCTCCGCCGTTCATGGCTGCCATGCAGACCAGCGCCCCATTCTCACAGGAGGACTGCTCTACCTCCAGCACCATTCCGTGACGCTTCGCCAAAATAAATACCGTCTTGTCCACCGCCGCTTTTCCCGCCGCCTTTGACGTCGGCTTCTTCGTGCTTTTCTTTTCCGTAGTCTTTGACGTCGCTTTTGCGGTGGTCTTTGACGCCGGCTTCTTCGACGCTTTTTCCTTCGGCGCAGCCAGAGGTTCGGCCTTGATCGCCGCCTCTCCGGTGCTCGGCGCTTTATCCGTCTTTACCGCTTCCAATTTTTCAGCTTTTACGCTGCCTGCGGCTTCACTTTTCTTCAACATGATACGTCACTCCCATCTATCCTCCATTGACCATATGCTTTCTCATACTGTAGCACTCCACCAAAGTGGAGTCAACGACTTGGAATCAACTTGGACGTCATCTCATTTTTTTCCATTCTCTTTCGATCCTCCGTGATCTATCACCTCGCGGACCAGCGGAGGAAGCTCCGGCGCGTCCGTCCCGATGGTAAAGGCAAGCTGCGCACCACGGCATCCCTGCTCCACTCGGCCGGCATCCCTGCCTACCACTTGAGCCAATGGTTCCCCCTTTTTCACATAATCCCCCACTTTCTTCCGGAGCAGAATCCCGGCGGACAGATCGACGGAATCTTCCTTCCGTTCCCGACCCGCACCTGCCTGCTGAGACGCCCAGCCAATCTGTCTCGCTTTGATCTCGGTGAGAAAACCATCCTGTTGGGCAAGCACCTCCAAGCGGCATTGGGGTTGGGGAAACAGACCGTAATCCTCCGTGACACGGACGTCACCCCCTTGGGCGGAGATAAACTCCTTCAGCTTTTTCAAGGCCGCTCCGCTGTTCAATGCATCCTCGGCCAGCTTCCTTCCGTTCCGCGGACTGTCCGTTTGCTCTCCCGCGTAAATCATATAGGCGGCCAAGGTCAATGACAGCGACCTGATATCCTCCGGCCCCGCCCCCTTCAACGTATCGATGACCTCCATGACCTCCAAGCTGTTGCCCACCGCTCTTCCCAGCGGCTGGCTCATATCGGTGACCACCGCGATGGTCTTTTTCCCCGCGCTCCGTCCGATCTCCACCATCAGACGTCCCAGCGCCTCCGCGTCCTCCTGGCGTTCCATAAACGCGCCGTTTCCACACTTGACGTCCAGCACGATGGCATCGCTTCCCGAGGCCAGCTTCTTGCTCATGATGCTGGAAGCGATCAAACTCATATTGTCCACTGTCGCCGTTACATCCCGAAGCGCGTAAATTTTCTTGTCCGCCGCCGCAATATGAGCGGATTGCCCGATGACCGAAATCCCGATCCGGTTTACTTGCTCCACAAACTCTTCCGGTTCCAGAGCGGTCCGGAATCCCGGGATCGCTTCCATCTTATCCACCGTCCCGCCGGTAAACCCCAGTCCTCGCCCCGACATCTTGGCAATGGGAACGCCGCAGGCCGCGGCGATGGGCGCCACGATCAGCGTGGTTTTATCCCCCACGCCGCCGGTGCTGTGCTTATCGACCTTGACCCCCGAAATTCCCGATAAATCCGCGATCTCACCGGATCGCTTCATGGCATCGGTCAGCAGAAAGGTTTCCTCTCGGGAGAGCTTTTGAAAATAGATCGCCATCAGCAGGGCGGAAGCCTGATAGTCGGGAATCTCCCCTTTCGTATAGCCTTCTACGAAAAAGTCGATTTCTTCCTTGCTTAGAGCCAGACCGTCCCTCTTCCTGCGAATCACCTGTGACATGTTCATGGGTTTTCTTCTCCTTTTCCGGTGCTTCCCTATTTCAGGTCAGCGAACCGATTTGATGATCTGTTGGGCAAAGCTTTCGCCGATCTGTGTCTGGCCTACTCCCAAAAGCTCCGCAATGGTGGCGCCGATATCCGCAAAGGTTTCCCTGGTCCCCACATTGATTCCCGCCCGGATTCTCCGGCCTCCTATCAGCAGCGGAATCGCTTCCCGGGTATGGTCCCAGCCACTGTGAATGGGATCGTTTCCGTGATCCGCGCAGAACATAATCACGTCCTCCTCACCCATGGCGGAAAACAGCTCCGGCAGTCTGGCATCCAGCTCCTCGATGGCCTTTCCGTAACCTTCCGGATTTCTTCGATGGCCGTATTTGGAATCGAAATCCACCAGATTAGTGAAGATCAGTCCCTCAAACTCCTTGGATAGAGCCTGAATGGTCTGGTCCACGCCATCCATGTTGTCCTCGGTGTGAACCGCTTCCGTAATTCCCTGCCCATTGAAAATATCCCGAATCTTTCCCACCGCGTACACCGTTTTTCCAGCCTCGCTCACCTGGTCCAGCAGGGTTTTGCCGCTGGGTGACACCGCGTAGTCCCTGCGGTCCGAGGTCCTGGTATACACACCGTTTTCCTCCACAAAGGGCCGGGCGATCACCCGGCCGACCTGAAGGTCGCCCACCAGCATTTCCCGAGCCACCTGGCAGCAATGATACAGCTCATCCAAAGGAATGACCGCCGTGTTTGCCGCGATCTGAAACACACTGTCAGCGGAAGTATAGATGATCAGCTTGCCGGTTTTCTTCTGTTCCTCTCCCAGCTCTTTGATAATTTCGGTGCCGGAAGCGGCATAGTTTCCTAACGTGCCCCGTCCGACAGCCGCCTCATATTTTCGCATAAATTCCTCGGGGAATTCCGGAAACGTCTTGAATGGCACCTCCGTGTAAAGCCCCGCGATCTCCCAGTGTCCGGTAATGGTGTCCTTTCCCTTGGACTTTTCCTTCAACCGGGCGAACGCCCCTTGAAGCGTCTCGGGTACTTTGAGACAGGATACCCCATCGATTGCTCCGAAACCCAGCGCTTCCAGATTTGGAAGATTCAATCCTCCCGTTCGCTGGCAGATATGACCCAGGGTATTGGCGCCCTCGTCTCCATACCGCGCCGCGTCCGGCAGCGCTCCTACGCCTAAACTGTCCATTACGATCAACGTTACTCTCTTTACCATACCAATCCCTTCTTTCTGTTTCGGTTCCACCGGCAAGCCCGCACATTCGCGGAAGCACGCTCAGCGAATTTTTATCGGCCTGCATTTCAGCTTATCGCAGGAGGTCAGCAGATATTCCACGCCTCCGTACATGCCGTACGGTCCCTTATAAAAAGCGGCCGGGCCATGAAGATGCCCATATACCACCGTTTCCACCTCATACTGTTCAAACAGCTCCGTAAACCCCGATCCGCCCAGCCGGTCGTTGGTAGGCGGAAAATGCAGCACCCCGATGATCTTCCGGGCGCCCTTCTTTCTGGCCTCCGAGAGGGACATTTCCAGACGAAGCAGCTCTCTCTGATAGATCTTCTGATCGTGCTGCGTATACTCCGCGTCTCCCGGACAGACCCAGCCTCTGGTTCCGCAGATCGCGTAGCCTTCGGCCTCATAACAAGTATTCTGCACGAAATGCATGTTCTCAAACAGTCCGTTTAATTTTCCGATTCCCGTCCACCAGAGATCGTGATTTCCTTTAAATAAAACCTTCTGGCCCGGCAGCCGGCTGATCCAGTTCAGATCCTCCATCGCTTCGGAAAGCTTCAGCGCCCAGGAGAGATCTCCGGGCAGAATCACCGTGTCCTCCTGTGAAATCTCCGCTTCCCAGGCATCCTTGATACGCTCCGTATGCCTCACCCATTCCCCGCCATAGATATCCATGGGTTTTTCCCCCGAAAGGGATAGATGCAGATCCGCAATTACAAAAATGCTCATTCCTTCGTTTCTCCCGCTTCTCCTGTCTCGTTCCATCCCAAAAGCGCCTGGCTGGCATCCTCCGGAAGACTGGTCACCCTCCGCAGCTTGCTCTGAATCATTCGCGTGCGGGTTCCCACCAGCTTATCCAACTCCGCATTGGCCTGGGAAATCCGCTGCTGTGTGGCGGACAGAACATCTCCGAACTTGTCAAACTCCGTCTTTACCGCACCCAGTACGTTCCAAACCTCGCCGGAATGCTTCCGGATCGCCAGCGTCTTAAACCCCATCTGCAAGCTGTTGAGCAGCGCCGCCATGGTGGTGGGACCGGCGATGCTGATCTTGTATTCTCTCTGAAGCGTCTCCACCAGACCACGGCGCACCACCTCCGCGTAAAGTCCTTCAAAAGGCAGAAACATGATTCCGAAGTCCGTAGTCTGAGGCGGCTCCACATATTTATCGTGAATATCCTTTGCAAAGGCTTTGATGGAACGAACCAAAAGGGCGGCGGCCCGTTCGATCTCCGCCGGATCGCCCGATTCGTAGGCATCCGACAAACGGGTGTAGGTATCCGCCGGGAACTTGGCATCGATGGGAAGATAGACCGCCCCACCGTCATCTCCCGGAAGCTTGATCGCGTATTCCACCCGCTCCGAGTGGCCCTTCCTGGTGGCCACGTTTTCCTCGTACTGTTCCGGCGACAAGATTTCTTCCAAGATGGCACCCAACTGAATTTCACCGAGAATCCCTCTGGTCTTGACATTGGAGAGCACCTTTTTCAAATCGCCCACGCCGGAAGCCAGATTCCGCATCTCTCCCAATCCGCGGTATACCTGCTCCAGCCGTTCGCTGACCAGGCGAAAAGACTGGCTGATTCGATCCTCCAGCGTTTTCTGCAATTTTTCGTCCACGGTGGCTCGCATCTGTTCCAGACGTCTCCCATTATCCTCCTGGATCGCCATCAGCCGCCGTTCCACGGAAGTCCGGATATTCTCCAGCTTCTGCTCGCTTTGCATCGCGTCGGCTTTCAACTGCTCATTTTGCCGGGAGAGCATGTCACTGACCGTCTTTTGCAGGACGTCCGTGCGCTGTGACAGCTGAACGGTGAGCTCCGCCAATCTCTTGTCCTGGATTTCCGCCGCGTGAAGCTGAGACTGGGTCAGCAGGTCTCCCAGTCCGTTAAAACTGGCCTGAATGTATTGCAGCGTCTCCTGACGGGAGGCTCGAAGCTCCTGCGCAAGCTGCTGGTGACTTTCTCTCAGCGACGCGTCCAGCTCCTGTTTCACGCGCAGCAGCTCCGCCGCCGAAGCCGGTCCCTCCTGCTCCGTGAGCTTTCGCCTGAGGTCAAAAATGAGAAGCAGTGCCGCGATGGCCCCCGCCGCTCCGATTGCTGATATTAAAAACACACCCGCAATTGTCATGTATTTTTCCTCCACAATTCCCGGCAACCGGGGTATTTGTCCTGAAACGCTTGAATATACTTATTATATCATGCCCCGAGGACTTCAAAGCATGATTCAATGAACCTTTTGGTCCCGTAGGGTTCATTATACCATGTCTTTCGAGGTCCACGCCGTTGCCTTTTTGCCTAAAGAGCGTCCTGACGCGATTTGTCGGCAAAACGGACAGCAGGCGGCTTTGCCGCCCAGGTGGCGAGAGGTAAGACATGGTGAAATAGCCGCTTCTAGTCCCACGCGGCTATTATACCATAAATCAACATCTAAAAACACCGGGAGGTGGAAAGGCCCATGACTCTGGCTCAGGTTTATAAAGGGCAGCAGATTCGAATTATATCCGTTCCGGAACCGGCGGCGGCCCAGCAGGCCATCCGGCTCGGCCTGGGGCCGGGAGCTCTGGTTCGCTGTCTTGCCAAGCTCCCCGGCGGTCCGGTGATCCTGACCGCCGGGTTTCAAGAGGTCGCCGTCGGACGGCGCCTGGCCCGCCGAATTCTGGTGCGGGGCGGTATTTTTTGAGGAGGAAAGGAATGTGAACCATGAACAGCAGACAAAGAAAATTGGTTTTGGCGGGAAATCCAAACGTGGGAAAATCCGTTTTTTTCAACGCGCTCACCGGAGCCTATGCCGACGTATCCAACTTCCCCGGCACCACCGTGGACGTATCCGTCGGTTCATTTCACGACGATTTCATCATTGATACGCCAGGTGTCTACGGAATATCCGAGCTGAACGACGAGGAACGAGTCGCCCGGAAAGCGCTGCTGGACGCGGACCTGATCCTGAATGTGGTGGATGCCACCCATCTGGAGCGGGACCTGTTTCTCACGCTTCAGCTTCTCTCTCTGGGCAAGCCCATGCTGGTGGCGCTGAACATGATGGATGACGTGGAACGGCGGGGAATCCTGCTCCGATCCTCGGAGCTTTCCCGCGAATTGGGCGTGCCCGTGGTTCCCACTTCCGGAAAAACGGGACAAGGACTTTCCCAAATCAAAGAGCTCCTCCTCACCGGTACGCTCTCGCGGCCTTCCGCAGGCGTGGAACAGCCGGAAGACGGAACGGCCCTGAGAGCACGGGCGGATCGGCTGGCCTCGCAGGTATTGTTCCGGCCACACCGGCGGCGCACATGTTCGGAGCGTATGAGCGCGGCTTTCCTAAACCCGCTTCTGGGTCTGCCTCTGCTGGCCTTCACTCTGGCGGGAATTTTCCTGTTCATCGGCAAATTCGTCGCGCAGACCGTAGTGGGCTTCACTCAGGACGTGGTCATGGGAACCTGGTACTACAACGCGGTGGTTTCCTTGTTCTCCCGTCTCCTGAATCCTGACAGCCTGCTGGGCTGTCTGCTCTTCGGAGAATACGGCCTGTTGACCATGGTGCCGATCTACTTGTTGGGACTGCTTCTCCCATTGGTGGCAGCCTTTTACCTCCTGATGTCCTTATTGGAGGATTCCGGACTCCTTCCGCGAATCGCGGTCCTGTCGGATCAAGCCTTCACTAAGCTGGGCCTCAATGGCAAAGCCATCATCCCCATGCTCCTGGGTTTCGGCTGCGTTACCATGGCTCTGATCACCACCAGGATCCTAGGCTCCGCCAGAGAACGACTCATCGCCACCGTGCTGCTGTGCGTAGCGATCCCCTGTTCCGCCCAGTTCGCCATCCTTCTGGCCGTGGCCTCCTCCATGGAGCCTTATTATCTGGCGGTCTATGCGGCGGCCATTTTTCTGGTATTTGCGGTAACCGGCGTCCTGCTGAACAAAATTCTGCCCGGCCGGTCTACCGACCTGTTTCTAACCCTTCCTCCGCTGCGTCTGCCCACTCCCGGCAACGTCATCAAAAAAACCGCCCGGAAGGCGAAACATTTTCTCACGGATGCCGGTCCCATGTTTCTCCTCGGCGGTTTTCTGATCTCCATATTAAATTACAGCGGCGGCTTTGCCGTGCTTCGCAGATGGATGGCTCCGGTCACCTCCGGCCTGCTGGGGCTTCCGGAGGAAACCGCCACCCTGTTCGTGCTCAGCGTGATCAAACGGGATCTGGGCGCCGCGGAGCTTTACTCCATCGTGCGGCAAAATCTGCTCACTCAGCCTCAGCTGGCCGTCACCCTAACGGTAATGACGCTGTTTGTTCCCTGCTTCGCTTCCGTCATGATCCTGTTCAAGGAACGGAAGCCCCTGGACGCCCTCTTGATCTGGGCGGGCAGCTTTGTGGTCGCCTTTACCGCAGGAGCAGCGGTTTCAGCTTTTCTGAGATAAAACCGTCCACCCCAATCGAGGTGAGACGGGCTTTTTCCGTCACGTCTTCCACCGGGTAGGCATACAGGAAAGTATCTCCCGTAAGCAGATTGCGGAAGGTGGTATCGGCTTGCGCGGCCGGAATGGCCACTGCCCAGGGCTGATTCAGCAGAATGAAATTGGCCATATCCTTTTTCCCATATTCCCCAGGGTCCGGCATGAACAGAATATCCCGGAAGCCCTCGTACTCCGTCTTGGTGTAATAATCCATACTGTGAAGAATGGGAATGATCCGCGCGGTCATGCTGTCATCCTCCTCGCGGATGGCTCGCAGGGTTTCGATGATCATAGTCTCATCCAAATCCAGCAGAATCGTCACATCTCGGTTTCTTTTCATGTAATCGATCAGATCCAGGTAATACATGCGGCTGGAATCCAGCGGATCGTTGGTCCCCGAGACGATCAGATTATCATATCCCGCCTTCACACTGGAATCCAGCGCCTCCTCCAAGGTTTTTCCGTTCCAGTCCGGCGCTCCCGCATAAGTGAGAATCTTGGGCTTGTCCGTTTCCTTGGTGGCCCCGGAGAGGATCTCCTCGATGGACAGCTTATCCACCAGCGCCTTTCTCAGCACGTCGTTTTTCAAATAAAAATCGGAGAGCTCCACCAGCTGTTTCGCTCGCAGATATTGATCCTCATACTCCGAAAAGTCCACCTTTTTATCGCTGTCCCGCTCATAAGCCTCGCTGTTGTTGAACACTCCGTCCCGGGACATGTGAAACACAATCTCGTCATTGAAAAAAGAACCTTTGAGCAGATGAGTCTGTTCAAATACAAAGCCCTCCGAAGCGGTAAATAGATTTTGTCCCAGATAAAGGGTGTCCAGCCGTTCCACTCCCATCAGAGAACAAATCGTAGGCATAAAGTCCACTTCACCTGCGGTGATGTCATAAGTGGTATTTTGATCCAGACCGGGCACGTGGATGATCAAGGGAATATTCATAGCCACATCCATGCGATAATCCCTGCCGATCAATTCGCTGACCCGCTCGCTCACCTCCTCGTCCGTGGGCGGCAATCCGAAATGATCCCCATAGATGGCGATTACGGAATTGTCGTACAAGCCGCTGTCCTTTAGCTCCTCCAGAAAGACACCCAGACTTTGATCCGCGTAATGAGCGGCGTTGATGTAGTCGCCGAACAGTGTCCCCTCATCACGAGCTTCCAGCCGAATTTTGCTGAGCTTGGAGGGCAGTTTAAACGGGTGATGGCTGGACAGCGTCACCATGAAGGAGTAGAACGGCTGAGGCAGCTCTTCCAGCGCGTCCATAGACTGCTTGAAAAACGCCGTGTCGCTGATCCCTACGATATTGCCGCCGCCGATCCCCACGATGTTATCGTTTTTGAAGTAGTCACTGTCGTAGAAGGTGTCAAATCCCAGCGAAGGGTACATCTGGGACCGATTCCAAAAATCCTTGTCAAATCCGTGAAACACCGCCGTGGAATAGCCGTTGTCTTTGAGAACATAGGGCAATCCCTTAAAATAATGGTCGGAATACAAATTGTAAGTGTAGCTTTCGATGCTTCCCAGTAGGGAGTTGTTGGTGGCGAATTCCGAATCGGAGGTGTTGCCGCTTCCCAACTCCTGATAGTAATGATCGAAGTACAGCGTCCCCTGCTCCTTCAACAGCTGATTCAAAACAGGTGTGATCTCCTGCTGATCATACTCCTGGTTCAGCATGATATTTTGGAAGGATTCCACTTGGATCACGATGAGATTTTTCCCTTTGGCGGCTCCGAACAGCGGCCCGTCCTTCTGTTCCTCGTAAGTGCCGGTGGATAGATAGTAATAGTCCTCATCCGTACTGGTCCCGTTATCCGCGTAAGCCATCAAATCACTGAGGTGATAGGAAAACAGCTCTTGATTCTTTAGGGATGTAATCAAGCCGCTCCCCATGGGATTCAGTAAAATCGTGAGAATCAGAATCCACACCAGGGCAAACTTCCCGCCGCGCTTCACCTGCGGCGGCAAATCCTTGATTTTGTGATAAGCGCCGGAAATGAAACCGGCAAGCAGCCTGGCCGCTCGAAGCACCGCGGCCTGCTCCGCTTTTTTCGCCGCCTCGGAGGCCTTGATCCGTTCTTCCATACTCTTATGTTCCTGCTTCATTTTGTCACTCATTGATCTGTCTCCTGTGATCCCCCAACCGGTTCCTGTCCCATCGCCTCTCCGTGGCTTTCCTCTTCTCCCGGCACTGCTTCCGAGTCCCTCTCCGATCCCGTTCCGGTCTCCGATTCCGCACCGGTTCCGGTCTCTGATTCCGTACTGGTTCCGGCCTCCGGCTCAAGCTCCGGCGCCGGCTCTCGGCTCGGGCCCAGCCCTTCCGGCAAACCGCCGTCCGCGTCCGGCGAGGGCCTCCGGTCTCCGCCCGCATCCGTTCCCGACTCCTCCGGCGGACGGGAAATCGGTCCGCCCTCCGGCGTCAATACGGGTGTTCCACCCCGGTCCGTTTCTTGGTCCTCGTCCGGTAAATTCTCCGGCTCTTTTTCACGGCTCGGCCCTTCTTTCCTCGGTCCGTCCGTCACCAGCCCGGGGGCCAGCTCCGGCGCCTCCTCGCCTTCCGTCCCCGGCCCCGTCATGGGAATTTCCTCCTGTCGTCCCGGCTTGCGGGTGCCGCCGCCGTACCACTCGCGCAGGCTGTCATTTTTTAAAATGGATTCCGAAGTATTGATGATGGCCAGCGAGCGCAGATAGTCGTCGTAACAGCCGGCCACCGGCAGCTCGTCTCCCGTGACCCGGTTCCAGGCCCTGCCGTGCCGAAACACTCCGTCAGCCGACATCTCGAAAAGAATATCGTCCCGAATAAAGGAACCTTTGGGCATATAACACTGTTCCGCCACAAAGCCGGAATCGATAGTCAGCAGATTATGTCCCAAATAGATGGTGTCTAACTGTTCGAAACCCATCAGATAAGCGATGGTCGGCAGAAAGTCCAGCTGTCCGCCGGAGATCGTCACCGTGCGGTTGAGCGCCTCCTTGCTCTCCGCATCGGGAACGGTAATAATCAAGGGGATGTTGATCATATTCTGATAATCGTATTCTTTCCCCAAATATCCGGTCATGGAAGCCGCGATTTGATCGTCCTCCTTGGTCAATCCCATGTGATCTCCGTAAAACGCGATGATGGAATTGTCATAGAGCCCGTTTTGCTTCAGCTGTCGAATCAAGCTTCCAATCGCTTGATCGGCGTAATGAACGCTGTTGATGTAATTCCCGAAGGTAGTTTCCCGATCCTCCGGAAGCAGCTCGATTTCATAATACTCTTCCGGAATATAGTACGGATAGTGATTGGACAGGGTGATCAGGAAGCTGTAAAAGGGCTGCTCGATCCCAGCCATATCCTCCACGCTCTGGCGAAAAAACTCCTCGTCGGAAAGGCCCATGCCGATGGTTTCCGTCTGTTCGAAATCATCTCTGCTGATAAATCGATCGAATCCCATATGCGGGTAGGCGGTTTCCCGGTTCCAAAAACGCGGATCGTACCCGTGGTAGACCTGCGTTCCATATCCTAGTTCCTTTAGAAGAAATGGCAGTCCGTGAAAATAATTCCGATAGTAGATCCCATATGTGTAGCTCATGATACTTCCGAAGATGGAATTGTTCGTGGCAAACTCCGCATCGGAAGTGTTCCCGCTGCCCACCTGTTGATAGTAATTGTCAAAATAAATAGTGTCTTGGTCCTTAATCAGCTCATTGAAATTGGGAGTCAATTCCTGACCGTTATATTCCGCGCCGATCACAAAATTTTGAAAGGATTCCATTTGAACCACAATCAGATTTCGCCCCTTGGCCACCCCAAAAAGAGGACCGTCTTTTTCCTGTTCATAAGGGTCCGTAAAGACTTCCTCCAAATTCCCGGCGGCGGCTCCCGTGCTCCGGCCCGACAGCTTATTGATCAAGTCCTTGATATGATAACTGAAAAATTCCTGATTGGATACGGACGTCACCAAACTGCTGCCAAACACATTGGTGATCAGCACCATGAGAAGCAGCGCCGCCAGCAGCGGACGAATGCCCTTCCGCAGCAGGCGCTCCCCTTTGGGATGGCTTTTTCTCCAATCTTTAAGCTTCGATGGAATCAACGTCTTTCCTCTCTTGCCCCTCCCGGGAGGCCTTCCTTCTGCGGACTGCCGTTTCGATGAGAGACGCAAATACCAATCCCGTATCCACGAACAAAAGAAAGAATCCGGGACGCAGAATTTCCTTGATGCTGTCACCTACGTCACCGAGAAAACCGGCGGCGCCCAACATGTTCACGGACAGATAGCGATTGAAAAAACTGCCGTAGGCCACATCCGCAAACATCAGCACGGA
>CAUHLX010000049.1 GCA_959606705.1 uncultured Bacillota bacterium
TTCAATCTGGCTCTGCTGAAGGTTCTGCCCATCGCGGATATTGCCGGAACGGACGCGCCGGCGGCACTGGCGGCCACGACCCTGATCGGAAAGTGGGGCGGGATTCTGGTTACCATCGGAGCTTTGGTGGCGATCTTCGGCTCCTGCAACGGCTGTATCCTGGCCTATCCCAGAGAATACTACGCCATGGCCAGAGATAAGAGATTCTTCCAGGTGTTCAATCAGGTCAATCCCAAGACCGGCACCCCGGTCAACGCTCAGCTGGCTACCATGGTCATCTCCAGCGGACTGATCCTCATCGGGACCTTCGAACAGCTCACCGCGCTGGTGGCGTTCTGTGCCTGGATCTTCTATACTCTGGGGGTCTCCTCGGTTTACGTTCTGCGGAAAAAGTATCCGGATCTGGAACGGCCATATAAGGTTTGGGGCTATCCCGTACTGCCTGCCGTTACCATCCTGCTTTCCTTGGTTGTGCTGGTTACCACCCTGTGGGAGGATCCCCGCAACTCCGTAATCGGCGTAGTCATTCCCATCGCCGGATTTATCATCTATCACCTGTATTTTAAGAAGCTGGAAATGAAGTAAAATATACCGGCTATCATTAAATAGAGCAGCAAAGGAAGATCATAGAGTCGAATTTTGTCGAAAAATGTCGATTGAAATGATCTTCCTTTTTTATTTCAAGGTCATATAATGGTTACTATGTTCGTCCGGTACATATATATATGAAGGAAATCAACACAAAGCATTTTGGGGAGAAGATTTGAGATGAAAACGGATTGGAAGACGTTCCAACTGGAGATGATAAAATATGGAATGGCCGCGGCAGTCATCTTTGAAATCGTCTCGCTGCCATTGAAAGGATTCTCCGTGCAATTTGCTTACGGCCTGGTCCTGGGGACCGCCGTAGCGGTGGTGAATTTCAGAATTCAGGCGTTTACGTGTGAACGGGTTCTGTACTCTCGTTCGGGAATGCTGGCGGCGTTCAGCTTTCCCCTTCGCATGTTGATTTACGGCGGTGTGTTTTTCGTCTGCATCCGGACGGCCGGAGCGAGTGCCATCGGGGCGGTTTGCGGTTTTTTGACTCTGCCCTGCGGGATTTTCTACGCTCACGTCATAAAAAGGAGGAAAAGGAGGGAGTTGCATGAGTGACATGCACATGGGACCCAAGGTGATCCTGGGTCTCTTCAACGGGAAGGTGCTGATTACCGAAACGGTATTCTGGGCGCTGATCGTTGCGGCTGTGCTGGTGATCTTCGCTTTGCTTTCCACGCGGAATCTGCAGAGAAATCCTAAGGGACTGCAGGCGGTGGCGGAGCTGATCGTGGAGAAGATCTACGGCATGGTGGAAACAACCATGGGATCTCAAAATTTGAAATACGCTCCCTACATGGGGACGCTGTTCATGTTTCTGATCCTGGGGAATATGCTGGGACTGTTCGGCTTTCGGCCGGTTACGGCGGATGTCAACACGACCTTCGCCCTGGCGATCATTACCTTTTTGATGATCCAGTACGGTTCGTTTAAAAGCAAAGGGGTCAAGGGATATTTTAAGCACATGGCGGAGCCATACGCGTTTATGGTTCCGATCAATGTGATCGAGGAGGTTTCCTTCCCCATTTCACTGGCCTTTCGATTGTTTGGAAACATCACGGGCGGAGTGATCATCATGGACCTGGTCTTTATGGGGCTGGGGCACGCATGCAAGGTGCTGGGCCTGGGGATTCCGCTTTTGGAGGCGGTGATTCCGCTTCCCGCCAATTTCTTTTTCGACATCTTCGAGCCGGTTCTGCAGGCGTTCATCTTCACCATGCTGACCATGGTCTTTGTGAGCAACGCCATCACGATCCACGAGGCGAGAAGCCATTAGTCGAAACGCATTAAAAAATATCAGTCAAAAAAGAGGAGGAAATTATCATGTCTTTAGTTACACCGGAAGCATTTGTTTTGGGAATGTCCGCTCTGGGAGCGGCAATCACCATGATCGCGGCAGTTGGTATCGGTATTGGGCAGGGCTTTGCGGCAGGCAAGGCGGTAGAGAGCGTGGGTCGTCAGCCGGAAGCTCAGGGAGACATTTTAAAGACCATGCTGGTCGGCCAGGCGGTGGCGGAGACCACCGGTATTTTCGCGTTTATTATTTCGATCGTGCTGTTGTTTGCCAACCCGCTCATCGGGATGTTGAGCTAAGGCGGCGGTGAACGATGGGAATTGAACTTTACTCGGGTCTGATCGAGTTCAACTGGACCTTGCCCATGGTGGCGATCACGCTGATCGTGCTGTACCTGATCCTGAAGAAATTCTTCTTTGAGAGGATTCATAACTTCATGCTGGATCGGGAGCACGCGGTGGAGGATTCCTTCGCCCACGCGGACCGTACCAATGAGTTGGCGGAGCAGCGGTTGGAGGAGTATCAGACAAAGCTGTCGGAGATCGACGAGGAGCGGCGCACGGTGCTGCTGTCCGCCAAGCGGGAGGCGGAGGACCGGGCGCAGGCCATCGTGGATCAAGCCAACGAACAGGCGCAGCAGATTATTGCGGCGGCGAAGGCGGAGGCTCAGCGTCAGCAGGAGGCCGCGGCCGCCGGAATGCGGGATCAGATCGCCGCTCTGGTGCTGCTGGCTGCCGGAAAGGTGCTGGAAAAAGAGCTGCTGGATGACGGAGCGCAAAACCAGTTGATCGAACAGGCCGTAAAAGAAATGAGGCAGGGGCAATGGCAAAGGAATTGACGGTGTCCATGGTCTACGGCCAAGCGCTGTTAGAAGCGTCGGAGGCTTTGGAGACCACGGATTTGGTGACCGCGGAGGCGCGGGAGCTGATCCAGCTGCTGGACCGAGAGCCGGAGCTGTTTCGTCTGATCTGTACTCCGGTGATTTCGGGAGCCAGGAGGAAGCAGGCGGTGAAGGAGATCTTCGACGGCCGAATGAGGCCGGAGCTGGTCAACCTGCTGTACGTGATGATTGATAAGGACAGAGCCGGCATCCTGCGGGATGTACTGCGCTATTATCAGGGCCTGGTTCGGGCGGAACGGGGTGTCGTGCTGGGAACGGTGGTTTCCGCAAAACCCCTTTCCGAAGAACAGAAGGCCAATTTTGAGCGGGAAACGGGCAAGCTGATCAAGAAAAAAGTCCGTCTCGACAATCAGGTGGAGCCCCGGGTTTTAGGCGGCGTTCGCATCATGGTCGAGGGAAAGGTGCTCGACACCACTGTGGAAACGCGGCTGAGAGAGCTGACGGAGCAGTTGGCGTAATTTTAACAGGAAAGAAGGGGACTCTATGAATCTGAAACCGGAGGAAATCAGTTCGGTCATCAGAGAACAGATCAAGAATTATCATAACCAGTTGACGGTTTCCGATTTTGGAACGGTCATCGAGGTGGGCGATGGAATCGCCCGAATCTACGGTCTGGATCACTGCATGGAAGGCGAGCTGCTGGAATTTTCCAGCGGCGTGCACGGTATGGCGCAGAATCTGGAAGAAGACAATGTAGGCGCCGTGATTCTGGGGCCCGATACACAGATCAAGGAAGGGGATCTGGTCAAGCCCATGGGACGGGTCGTGGAGGTTCCGGTGGGAGAGGCCATGATCGGCCGGGTCGTCAGTGCGCTGGGAGAGCCGGTGGACGGCAAAGGCCCCATCGAGACCAAGAAAACGCGTCCGGTGGAGTTCGCGGCGCCGGGGGTGCTGGAACGGAAGTCCGTCAGCCAGCCTCTTCAGACAGGGATCAAGGCCATCGACGCCATGGTTCCCATCGGCAAGGGCCAGCGCGAGCTGATCATCGGCGACCGCCAGACGGGCAAGACCGCCATCGCGTTGGACGCCATGCTCAATCAGGCTCAAGAAAACGTAATTTGTATTTATGTGGCGATTGGTCAGAAGAAGTCTACCGTGGCCCAGCTGGTTAAGGTTCTGGAGGATAAGGGAGCGATGAAGTACAGCATCGTGGTTTCCGCATCCGCCAGTGAATCCGCGGCATTGCAGTATCTGGCCCCTTACGCCGGCTGCGCCATCGCGGAAGAGTTCATGTACCAGGGGAAGGACGTTCTGATCATTTACGACGATCTGTCCAAGCACGCGGTGGCATACCGAGCCATTTCTCTGCTGCTTCGCCGTCCGCCCGGCCGCGAGGCCTATCCCGGAGACGTATTCTATCTGCACAGCCGTCTATTGGAACGAGCGGCTCGGCTCTCCGACGAGCTGGGAGGCGGATCGATCACGGCGCTGCCGATTATCGAAACACAGGCGGGGGACGTTTCCGCTTATATTCCGACCAACGTGATTTCCATTACGGACGGTCAGATTTTCCTGGAGTCGGAGCTGTTCTTCACCGGACAGCGGCCGGCCATCAACTCGGGCATTTCCGTATCCCGAGTAGGCGGCGACGCACAGATCAAGGCCATGAAGCAGGTTTCCGGGAAGATTCGTCTGGAGTTGGCTCAATATCGTGAGCTGGCGAGCTTTTCCCAATTCGGGTCCGATTTGGACACGGACACCAAAAACCGTCTGGATCACGGCCTGCGTCTGATGGAAGTGTTGAAACAGCCTCAGTACGCTCCGGTTTCCGTATCACATCAGGTCATCATCCTGTACGCGGCCACCCACGGTTATCTGGTGGATGTGGAGTTGACGGAGATTCGGGATTTTGAAAAGGGTCTTTACGAATTTGTGGATCAGAAGGGTCCGGAAATCGCGGAGGAGATCCATGGGACCGGTCTGCTTTCCCAAGAGACGGAGGAGCGTCTGCAAAAGCTGATCGAGGATTACAAAGCGACCGCGGGGTGGCGCCATGGCAGCTGAGAGTATGCAGGACATCCGGCGCCGGATCAAGAGTGTTACGGGAACGGAACACATTACCCGCGCCATGAAGCTGGTGTCGTCCTCTAAGCTGAGAAAGGCCAGAAAGATTTTCGACGCCTCTCAGGAATACGTGCATTTTGTCACGGCCACCATTCAGCAGATTTTCAACAACGCGGATCATGTTCCGCCGGAATATCTGGAAGGGAGCAGGGAGGTAAAGAACACCTGTTATATCGTGGTCACCAGCAGCCGAGGCCTGTGCGGCGGGTTCAACAGCAACGTGCTCAAACAGGCGCATCAGCTGATTAAGGCGGAACCGGATTATCCTAAAATCGTAGCGGTGGGCAGCAAGGGGCTGGAATATTTTCAGCAGAACGGCTACCCCATTTTGGAGGAGTACATGGACCCGCCGGAGGACATTTCGTTCCTGGAAAGCCATGAGATCAGCCGGCCCATCATCGAGCGCTACGATTCGGGGGAGTTTGACCGGGTGGTGCTGGTTTCCACCAAGCTGATCAATGCCCTGGAACAGGAAGTGAAAGCGGTAACGCTGCTGCCTTTTTCCATCGAACACGATCCGGATGTGCCGAAATTGGTAAAGCAGGTGGAATATGAGCCGTCCGAGGCGGCGGTATTCAACTATCTGGTACCGAAGTATGTGGAAATTATGATCTACGGAGCCATCGTGGAGTCGGCGACTTGCGAACACGCGGCTCGTCGAATGGCCATGGAAAACGCCACTAAGAGCGCGGACGACATGCTGGCCGCTCTTTCGCTGTCCTACAATCGGGCGCGTCAGGAGGCCATCACCAATGAACTGTCTGAAATCGTGGGCGGTTCGGAAGCATTGAAATAGACCGAGGGGGTTTAAATATGGAAAAAGAATTGGAAAAGGGAGAGGCTCTAGGTGTCGTTACTCAGATTATCGGTCCGGTGATCGATATCCGGTTTCCGCCTGACGCAATGCCCGAGCTGCTCTCAGCCATCGCAATTCCCTATGAGGACACGGAAATTGTGGCGGAGGTGGCACAGCATACGGGCGACGATATCGTGCGTTGTGTGGCTCTGTCCTCCACGGATGGTTTGACTCGGGGAATGAAGGCCAGAGATACCGGCGGCCCCATCTCGGTCCCGGTGGGTGACGAGGTTTTGGGACGGCTGTTCAATGTCATCGGGGAGACCATCGACGGAAAGGGCCCCTGTGAAACAAAGCAGAAAATGCCCATTCACCGTCAAGCGCCTACGTTTGCGGAACAGGACACCACGGCACAGATCTTTGAAACCGGGATTAAGGTAGTGGATCTGATCGCTCCTTATACCAGAGGCGGCAAGGTAGGTTTATTCGGCGGCGCCGGTGTGGGAAAGACGGTTCTGATTCAGGAACTGATCAACAATATTGCCAGACAGCACGGCGGTATTTCGGTGTTCGCCGGGGTAGGGGAGAGAACCAGGGAAGGGAACGATCTGTATCATGAAATGATCGAATCCGGGGTCATTGAGAAAACGGCCATGGTTTTCGGGCAGATGAATGAGCCGCCCGGGGCCAGAATGCGAGTGGCGCTGACGGGCCTGACCATGGCGGAATATTTTCGAGACCAGGAGAGCCAGGATGTGCTGCTGTTCATCGACAACATCTTCCGGTTTACCCAGGCAGGCGCGGAGGTTTCGGCTTTGCTGGGCCGGGTTCCCAGCGCCGTGGGTTACCAGCCGACGCTGGCCACGGAAATGGGCGCGCTCCAGGAGCGGATCACGTCCACCAAGAAAGGCTCCATCACCTCGGTTCAGGCGATTTACGTGCCGGCGGACGATTTGACCGACCCGGCTCCCGCCACCACCTTCGCTCATCTGGACGCAACTACGGTATTGTCCCGTTCCATCGCGGAGCTGGGCATTTATCCGGCGGTGGACCCGCTGGAATCCACCTCGCGGATCATGGACCCGCTGATCGTGGGCGAGGAGCATTACAACGTGGCGCGAGGGGTTCAGGAGGTGCTGCAGCGGTATAAGGACCTTCAAGATATCATCGCGATTTTGGGAATGGATGAACTGTCCGACGAGGATCGTCTGGTGGTTTCCCGGGCTCGGAAGATACAGCGGTTCCTGTCTCAGCCGTTCCATGTGGCGGAGCAGTTCACCGGATCGCCGGGCAAGTATATTCCGCTCACGGAAACCGTGCGCAGCTTCAAGGAAATCCTGGAAGGACAGCACGACGACATCCCGGAATCCATGTTCCTGTTCGCAGGGAGCATCGACGAGGTAGTGGAGAGGTACAAGAACAATGGCTAAGTCGTTTCAACTTACGGTGGTCACTCCGGAACGGCTGTTTTACGAGGGAGAGGTGGAACTGGCGGTGGTTCGTACCATGTCCGGGGAGGAAGGCTTCATGGCCAACCACGCCTGGGCCTGCAAGCTCCTTTCCTCCGGTGAACTGCGTGTCCGGGAGGCGCAGGGGGGCCCGGAGAAAAAGGCCGCGCTGTCCGGCGGCTTCATCGACGTAAAGGATGAGATTGTCATCTTCGCGGATGCCGCGGAATGGCCGGATGAAATCGATGTGGAACGGGCCCGTCGGGCCAAAGAGCGGGCGGAGGATCGCCTGAAGGCTCAAAACCGGGATCGGGCGGACATCCAAAGGGCCAAGGTGGCCATCGCCAGGGCGATGACCCGAATCCATGTGGCCGGAGGGAAATAGGCTGTACGAACCAGGGGACTGACATGTTCACTACGCAAATAGGAACATGTCAGTCCCCTGGTTTTGTTTTATTTCATTTTTTGTAGGAATCAAATAAGACTGTGGCTCCGATATCTACCACAGATATAAAACGAGCCGTTCAACCAGTTCAATCCTTATCGAGTGGGGCACCATTTATATCTGCGACGCAATATCGGGCGGCCAGGTATAAAAGAAAAGGACTTCCGGCCATTATGATTTACTAATTTTGTAAAATAAGGTAATATCGCGCTCGGAGTTCCGGTAATTCGGAGGATCATAGTCTGCATTTCGGCTTATGTGTGGTTATGATCGAAATCGGTCGAAAAGAAGGAGCTAATTTCGGCCGATTATTAAAATTCTTTTTAAAAAGTCGAGCAAAACGAAAAATAGCCGCTTTATGGGCTGTTTTGCTAACATATTTTCCTTAAATATACATTTTATTCGACCATAATTACGTGTTTCTTTAAAAAAGGTCGAAGAAGTAAATTTAAAGTGAGTTTAAAGGACGGAAGCCCTCGAGAGCCTGGGAACGTCAAAGGACGGAAGCTCCACGCCGCCCCGAAGTCCCCGAGGCTCCACGCCGCCCCCGCCGCCCCCGAAATTCCCCGCAGTGTCAACAGTCTAACAACCTCGCCGCTTGATGATCCCAAGGGGATTTGATTATTTGATGGCTACCTTTCTCTTTCCCTTTGTCCTAAACCCGGTTATAATGAAAGAAAAAAGGGAGAGTGAGACCGATGAAATTTTATATCGTAGATGCGTTTACGAAGAAGCTGTTCGGGGGGAATCCCGCAGGAGTCGTGCTGCTGCCGGAGGGGCAGGACTTTCCGGAGGATGAGGTGATGCGCAAAACCGCGGCGGAGCTGCGTTACTCCGAGACGGCGTTCATTCGAAGGGCGGCGGATCGGGAGTTCAATATCCGTTACTTTACGCCGGCGGCGGAGGTGGACCTCTGTGGTCACGCTACCATCGGGTCCTTCTGCGCGCTGATGGATGCGGGTCTTGTAAAAAGCGGTGGAACGTATATTAACGATACGCTAGCTGGGCGTCTGGAGATTCAGGCAGGAGAAGGTTTCGTCATGATGGAAATGGGAGAGGCCAAGTCATTAGGGCGGATCGACGGGGAACAGGGGCTGGAGGAGCTCTATCGGGTCATGGGACTGGAGCCGGCGGTCCGACCGGAGGGCTTGTTTCCGGAGCTGGTGTCCACAGGTCTGCCGGACATCATGATGCCAGTGTCCGATCAGGGGGCGCTTTCGGCCATCAAACCGGATTTCCCGGCACTTTCGGCGCTGTCCGACCGATATCAGGTTACCGGGGTTCACGCCTTTTCCACAGCGGAAGAGTGGGGCGCGGACGGAGACGCCGGAGCGGTGCACTGCCGGAATTTCGCGCCGCTGTATGAGATTGATGAAGAAGCCGCCACCGGGACCGCAAACGGGGCGCTGACCTATTATCTTTACAGCCATGAATTGATCTCCGCCGGAGCGGAAAACCGTTTTGTTCAGGGAGAAACCATGGATCGTCCGTCCCTGGTTCTCAGCCGTTTGACAGTGGACGGAGATCAGGTCAAGATTATGGTGGGCGGCAGTGCGGTGGTGCTGGCTCGCGGGGAGATCATGCTGTGAGGGTCTGCTTTATCGAGAACGGTGAGCTGAAAGACGGGACCTTGGAGGAGCGGAAGGAAATCGACTTCCGCCCCTGTTTTTCCGTGCTCAGCGATGAGGAATGGGAGCAACGGAGAGAGGAACTGGATGTTTCGGCGCGCATTTCCTCGGAAGCTTCCGCGAAACGAATTTGCCGTTTTGAAAGTCACGATGGTTTTGATTATGTGACGGTCTCAATCCCGGATCGGGAGCATCCCGGCGAGGCGCATGACAATGTGACCATTTATTTTCGTCTCAATCTGCTGGTGTTTGTCTACGAGGGCGAAGAATGCGGAGACAAGCTGCGAAACCTGTTAGGAGAGGTGCGGGAAAAGGGGATCAAGTCGTTGAGCCTGGAACGGATTCTCTACGAGTTTTTCGACCAGTTGACCGCCGGAGATTCCGTTTTTTTGGAGGAGCTGGAGCAGCGGATTTTCGATATGGAAGAAGCTCTGCTGCTGAACGAGGAAGAGGACTACGCCAGAAAAATTTTAGACCTGCGGCGCCAGCTTCTGGTATTGAAGCGTTATTATGAACAGCTGCTGGACGTTTCCGATGCCATGGAGGAAAACGAAAACGGACTGCTCTCCGGGAAAATGGCTAGAGAGTTCGGCATCCTCACCAGTCGCATCGACCGGTTGCTGGACGGGGTGGTCAACCTGAGGGATTACGTGTCTCAAGTCCGGGACGCGTATCAGGCGCAGGTGGATATCAGCCAGAACCAGGTCATGAAGCTGTTCACCGTTATCACGGCAATCTTTCTGCCCTTGAATCTCGTCGCGGCCTGGTACGGAATGAATCTGCGGATGCCGGAATTCAAACTCTGGTTCTTTTATCCCGTGGTGATCGTAGTCTGCATCGCGGCAGCGGTGGGAAGTTTCCTATATTTCAAGAGACACAAATGGGTATAGGAAACGTTTTTAAGATATTTCGGAGAAGCACGAGGGGACACTAATCACTGGATTTCTCATAAATCCTTCCCCCCTGTACAACTTCATACCTTTTGAAAATCCATCTCAAAATGAGTGAGATGGATTTTTTCTAAAAAGTAACTGCGTATACCCTGTATCATTTCATACTTTTATCATTTCATATCGATGGACCGGAAAACAGGGATTCCAGGAATAAAAAAGCATTGAAACAGCAAGAATGATGAAACGCCTGTGATTAAGAACAGGTATAATAATGATATTCGGAAAGGGGGGATGGGGATATGCCCAAGCAGAATATCGAGAAAGTAATCACCGCCATCGATTACATCGAGGCGCATTTGACGGAGAAGATCGACCTTGAGCTGGTGGCGGAGGCGGTTCATTATTCCAAATACCATCTGCATCGCATGTTCACCAATACGGTGGGACTGACGGTGCACGACTATATTCAGAGACGGCAGCTTACGGAAGCCGCCAAGCTGCTGGTTTTCTCCAGCCAGTCCATCCTGGAGATCGCCCTGGTTTCCGGGTACGAAAGTCAGCAGGCGTTCACGAATGTGTTTACGGCAATGTATAAAACGCCTCCCGGCAAGTATCGGGAGCAGGAGGAATTTTATCCGCTGCAGTTAAAGTTCAACTTTGAAGGGAGCCACGCCATGTTTGCCGATCAGGAAGAGAGGAACTGGGAGATCACCTTCGCGGAGGAAGAGGATATTCCTTGCTGGATGGAACTGGTGCGGCTGGTAATCGACGGTTTTCCGCATCTGCGGGAGGAGGAATATGTTCAGGTGCTGAAAGAGCGGATCGACACCCGGCAAGCCTTGATATTGAAAGATGGGGAACAGGCCGTGGGCATCATGCTCTTTTCCTATGAAACGGGGAGCATCGATTTCATGGGCAGTCATCCGTTTTATCGCAGGAAGGGGATTCCCAAGGCCTTCCTGGATAAAGTCATGGAAGAATTGCTGAAAGGGAAAGAAATCAGCATTACCACATATCGGGAAGGCGACCGGGCGGATACCGGACACCGGGCGGAGATTAAGGGCTTGGGCTTTGCGGAAGCGGAGCTGCTGGTGGAATTCGGATATCCGACTCAGAGATTTCGCTTGCGTCAGGAGAGTTCAAATGAGTAGAGAACAGCGGAGGAAAATCCCCTTTCCCGAGGAAGTCCGCCATTTGGAACAGATCAATTCCATTCTGGACACCGCCCTGCAAAAGGCGGAAAAATCCGTGGAACGGCGGGATCGGGAGTACATGGAAACCAAGCGCTATATGGTGGAATATCGAGGAGAAATCGATCCTCGGGAGCTATTTCAAAACGAACTGCTTCTCAAGCAGATCGATCGCAACGGGGCCTTTGCGGTGCGGACGCGGGACAAGATTGCCAAACTGAAGGGGTCTCCCTACTTTGCCCGTATCGATTTCAGGGAGATAGACGGCGGGCAGACGATGGAATGCTACATCGGACGGTTTGCGTTTGACTATGAAAATGAACAGTTGATCTATGATTGGCGAGCACCCATCGCCAGCATGTTTTATGACTGCGAGGTGGGTCCGGCGGGATACGAGGCACCCGTTGGTCGAATCGAGGGAGAGCTGATCCGGAAACGGCAGTTCAAAATCACGAACGGAATCATGGAATACGCCTTGGAAACCTCGGACAATATTCAAGATGACGTTCTGCAAAGGGAATTGAGCCTGACCTCGGATGAGAAGATGAAATCCATCATTGCTACGATTCAAAAGGAAC
>CAUHLX010000050.1 GCA_959606705.1 uncultured Bacillota bacterium
AGCTGCGGTTCCTCGCACCGCTCTAAGCACTCCTCCAGGGTTCGCTGCGCGGCGCCCTTCAAAGCGCATTGCTCCAGCAGCTCCTGTCTCAGCTCTTTTATCTTGTCCATCCTCGTCTCCTTTGCTTCTATGTGATCCCGGCGAATCATGGTTTCATTCGTTTGGCATCTCATTTAGACCCGTGTACCATGTCTTCCGATCCTTTCGGCGTTGCCCAGCGGTTAGATATGGTGAAATAGCCGTTTCAAGTCCTGTACGGCTATTATACCATAAATCCGTTCTATTTTTCCGTTTTTCCTGTTCCGTCCACCGTTTTTCTGATATGATAAACACAGACGAAAAAACCGCAAGGAGGCATTATGGACGCGAAATTAAAAGAACAAATCGATCAGTGGACCGATCAAGACGAATACGACAAAATCATTACCGCCATCAACGCTCTCAGCGATAAGGAGCGGGACTTCGAGGCCATCTCCGAGCTGGGACGAGCCTTGAACAATATGGGGGATTTTCAGGGTGGGCTGGACACCTTAATGTCCATCGAAGAAGAGGGCAAAAATAATTACATGTGGTATTATCGCGTTTCCTACGCTTATGTGGGATTAGAGAGGCCGGACGAGGCGCTCCACGCAGCGGCGAAAGCCACGGAGTTAAATCCGGATTATTTCTGGGGCTGGTATCAGCGGGGAGAATGCCTGTACGCGATGGGAGACTATTCCGCCGCATTAAAAGCCTACGAGAAAGCCTATGCCCTCAATCAGGAGGACTGGCTGGCGGATATGGTCCGCAGCATGAAGCGAATTGTCCAGCGAAACCGACCCGCAAGGCCTACATTGTAACCACCCAAAAAGCTCGCCGTTGGCGAGCTTTTTTCGTACCATTTGCCGGAACCGCAGATCAGTCGTCGACTTGCTTGATAAAGCGATTCATTCCTTTGCAGATTTCGTCCGGAACGCAATAGGTCAGAACCCCATACCCATTCTTCAGTTCTTCCTCTATCACCATTCCTTCGCGCATGACCGAGCCCACAGGTATTTGTTTCTGCCGGGCAGCTTCCACGACCCGCCGGACCGCCTCCTCCACCCGCGGATGGGTACGCATCCCGGGAAGTCCCATGCGCAGGCTCAAATCCGTCGTTCCCAACTCGATGGTGTCGATTCCCTCCACCTCCAAGATCTCTTCGATATGCTCCACAGCTTCGGGAGTCTCGATCATAAGCATAATCGTCGTTTCCTCATTCGACATTTTCACATAGTCCTCATAAGACATTTTCATGCCGTAATCAAAAGAGCGAGTACAGGAGACACCTCTCTTTCCCACGGGCGGAAATTTTACCGCTTCCACGGCGTTTTGCGCATCCTCGGCCGTTTCAATATTGGGAAACAAAATCCCCATTACGCCGGCATCCAAATAACGCATCACCAGTTCTTTATTGCATTCCCTGGTCCTTACAAACGGAACGGTGCCTCCGCATTCACAGGCTCTCACAAAATGAACGATCTGTTCCTGCGATGCCGCGGTATGCTCACAATCCATCAACACCGCGTCAAACCCGATCAGCCCCGCCATCTCGGCAATCGCAAGCCCTTCCTCGATCTGTGCAACCGTACAGATCGACCGGCTGGCTCTCAATTTTGTATTAAACTTATTATGATACACTTTCCAGGCCTCCCATTGTTTTGCCCCGAACCATCTGGCTAAAAAACCAGCAGATTCGTTAACAGGACCACTATGAATAGACAGATTACCGTTCTCTCGATGAAGATCACCAATAAATCCGAAACGCTGATCGAAACCTTCGCTCCAATGATCAGAGCCCCGACCTCCGACATATAGATCAGCTGATTGATCGACAAAACACCGACGATGAATTTCGTATATAGGCTATTGATGGTAGCCGAACCTATGATGGCCGGTACGAAATTATCTCCGAAGCCCGCCATGACACAGCCGGCCGCCGCCCGCGCCTCCGGAACCCGAAGCAGCTCCAGCAGAGGGATAAACGGCATGCCCAGCCAGTCAAAGACCGGAGTATACTCCTGCAGCGCCAGACAGACCGTGCCCAGGAACAGTACGATGGGCATGGTGGTGATCCCCACCACAACGATCATGTTTCCCCCGCTGGCGAACAAATCCCCAATGGAAAATTTAGATTGCTCGGCACGCTCCAGGGCCATTCTCCGCGCATACCCGAAAAAAGAGAGCGCTTCCGGCTTGCTCCTATGAATCGAAGGCTCCTCCATGAGGTAGGTATCTTTTTTCCGACTCAATGGCGGAATGCGGACCATGATGATCGCCGCTAAAAATCCGGTGATAAAATTGATATAAAAAAATTGAAAAAAGTAATCCTCCAGGCCAAGAGTGGTGTTGATCACGATGATAAACGGGATCGCCACCGCCGAGAACGTGGTCGTGATGATAGCGGCTTCCCGCTGAGAATAGAACCCTTTCTGATAGCGGTCCTTCGTCATTAGAATCCCTACGACCGCAGTCCCTAGCCACGACGTCAGACAATCGATCGCGGCATATCCCGGCAAGCGGTAGATCTTCCGAAACACCTTGGAAAACAAAGTCCCCACAAAGTCCATCACCCCGAAGTCCAGCAGAAGTGTCATCAGCGCGCCGCCGATGAAAATAGTGGAAATAAAGCTGTTGAGAAATTCGGTTAATACGAATCCTCCCGTTTTGTCCCCGATGATCCATTCCGGTCCCACGCCAAGGGCCATCATGATGACCATTGCCGCCGCCAGAAATCTTATGACATACCATCCGGGGGTCGTTTCAAACAGCTCTCTCAGGTATTCGTTTTCCTTCATCCGCTTCGGTTTGAAAACGCAGAAGATGAAGGAACCCACCGCCGCAATAACAATACAGACTTTAACAAAGAAGGGCATAATAGGTGTCAGCACATCCGTCAGCCAATTTGTGGCGATTCCGATGGGCAAGGTCAGCCGTCCTTGATAAGGAATGGGAACCAAGAAGAGAAAAATACCGATCGCGGATAAGCCAATACACTTATATACTGTTTTGCTCGAATATTTTTTGGTGTTTAAATCCGTATGCTGTTCCATTACAGTATCCTTTCCGTTCCGCTTTCGCATCAACTATGTTAGTCACACAACTCCGCGATCACCTCGATCGCGTCCCGGTACGCCGGAACGCCGGCCATGGACAGGGCAATGAGCGCGACTCCCAGCAATGCATCTTTTGAAGCTCCCGCTTCCAGTGCCCCTTCGGCATGCGCCCGCATCGCTCCCGTTCTTCCCAGCGCGACGACCATGGCGAAGGTGATCAGCTGCTGCTCCTTCTCATTCAATGCCGGAAAGTCATCCAAGGCATCGAAACAGTCGAAGATTTGATCCAGCAGCTCCGGGCTTCTTCTTTCCAGATAAGCCCAATGCTTTGGCAGTGATGATTTTTCTTCGTTAAAATTACTGGGGCAGCCGGCGATGGGCATTCTCACTCGATACAATTCCTCCGAAGCACAAATGTACAGCGTGCGGTAATCGTCATCGCCCCATGCAAAGTTGGCGGTAAATTGTCCGTTGGGCGATGCAATATGAGCGATGTGCTCCCCTTCTGGGGAAATCACATAGATCACATTTCCTTCTCCTGCTACGTACAGGTTCCCCTCCACGTCAACCTTCATCCCGTCCGGCCCTCCTACCAACTCAGGCCGGGAGGCGTCCGCGCCCTTGGCCATGGCGATGACACGTCCATTTCGTATCGTCCCGTCGTCAATGACATCAAAAGCATGTATTTGGTAGGTATCCGTATCGTCCACATACAGAATCTTTTCGTCCGGCGAGAAAGCCAGCCCGTTGGGTTTTTTCAATTCCTTTGTAAGCAGCGTCAGCTTTTCCGTAAGGGGATCATACAGATATACTCCGCAGAAATCCAGTTCCGGTTCCTCAATAAAATTGCCGTCGTAGTCCGTGATTCCGGAGCAGGGATCCGTAAAATAGATTTTTCCATCTGACCGAATGATCACATCGTTGGGACTGTTCAGCCGTTTTCCTTCATAATGCGTGATCAGCTTTGTTACCGTCCCGTCCTCTTCCGTTCGGGTAATGCCTCTGGTTTTATGCTCACAGGATAAAAACCGGCCTTCCTTATCTCTGGCGCTTCCGTTGGGTTCGTTCGAGGGATGCCGAAACAGTTCCACGCCCTTCTCCGGTGACCATTTCCGAATCGTATCCCCGTCGATATCGCTAAAAAGCAGGTACCCCTTCTCGTGAAACCAAATGGGCCCCTCAGTGAATACAAATCCGTCTCCTAATTTCTCAAAATTTAAATTCGCGAAATCCTCTTTGCGTGCCATATTGTGCCTCCTTTTTTTAATATGAAAATAGCGTATTTACGAGGACGACATTTGCCAAGAAACATTGTTCCGAGTTTTGGAACGCCGTTCCTAAATCCAAATATAGCATTGAAGATGAACTCTGTCAAGATTTTTGTCTCTTTTTTTATGGGACAGCGAATTCATGCCGCATGATCAGAGGAAAACAAAAAAGGTGCGGATATCCGCACCTGAAATGACTTATGGTTCTCTTTAGATCCGTATGGTAAACCCCATGCGTTTTTCAATTTCCCGGGCATTCTCGATTAACAGATCGGCAATTTGACGGACACCCCGGCTTTTAATTCTGGTAATCGGACCGGCCAAGCTCAAGGCCGCCACAATATTGCCGTCGTTGTTTTTAATGGGTGATGCAATTCCAAACAATCCGTATTCATACTCCTCATCTTCGATGCTGTAACCCTGTCGACGAATTTCTTCCAGCTCCTTGTTTAACTCGCTGATCGTGGCAATGGTTTTTTCCGTATTCTTTAGGATCTCAGCCGATTCAAAATAAGATGAAATTTCTTCTTCGGTGAAATCAGCCAAAAACAGTTTTCCGGCACAGGAGCAGTAAAGAGGGAGCACCGGCGTCAGCTTTGACATGAGCACCGAGGAAGTACCCGGTACGCTGTCAATCACCAAAACATTCCCCTCATACAAGATCGAGAGGTTAGTCGTCTCGCCCGTTTCCGCCGCGGTTTTCTCCACTATGGGCATGGAGGTTTTCTGAATGTCGATGGAACTGCGCACCTGCATCCCCGCTTTTACAAAAAAGGTGCTGAACTGATATTTTTCCGTGGATTCATTCTGGATCATCAGCCCGGTTTCTTCCAGCGACTTTAATATGCGAAAGATCGTTGATTTAGAAAATCCGGTGATTTCGGCAATCTGTGAGATCCCGGCCGAACCTCCGCAATCTGTGATGCTCTTCAGTATTTCACCCGTCTTGATGACCATCGGCAACAGGTTCGACGAATCGTTGTGCATATTTATCCCTCGATTTTCTTCAAATTGTAAATTTATGTAGGCAAAGCTCTTGTTTTTCATTCTATCATCGCGCGTTTTTCGTGTCAAACCTTGATTCATCCGAATCAAAAAGCCGCGTCGAATCAGCACCATCGACGCGGCCGTTTTTACTTCATAAAATTGTAGTTTGAAACGAGGTCCTGCCGAATTACATCTCTACGATCAGCGCGGTACCCATGCCGCCGCCGATGCACAGAGTCGCCAGGCCCTTGTGAGCCCCTCTCTTCTTCATCTCATACAGCAGGGTGATCAGGATTCTGGCACCGGAAGCTCCGATGGGATGGCCCAGAGCGATGGCTCCGCCATTTACATTCAGCTTCTCCGGATCGATGCCCAGTTCCTTGCCTACCGCAACCGCCTGAGCCGCAAACGCCTCGTTGGCTTCGATCAGATCCATATCCTTGATCTCCAGTCCGGCCTTCTCCAGCGCTTTCTTGGAAGCCGGGATGGGTCCGATGCCCATGATGGTGGGATCTACGCCGGCGGAAGCATAGGATTTGATGGTAGCCATGGGCTTGATGCCCAGGGCGTCAGCCTTTTCCTTGGACATTACGATCAGGGCCGCGCCGCTGTCGTTGATGCCGGATGCGTTGGCCGCCGTAACCACGCCGTCCTTCTTGAACGCGGGTTTCAGCTTCGCCATCTTCTCGATGGTGCTGCCGAACTTAGGATATTCGTCGGTATCGAATACGATGGGATCGCCCTTTCTCTGGGGAATCTCAACCGGTACGATTTCGTCTTTGAACTTGCCGGCCTTGATCGCCGCTTCGGCCTTCTGCTGGGAAGCCAGGGAGAATTCGTCCAGCTGTTCTCTGGTCAGTCCCCACTGCTCCGCCACGTTCTCCGCGGTGATGCCCATGTGATAGTTGTTGAACACGTCGGTCAGGCCGTCATGAACCATCATGTCTACCATCTTGACGTCGTTCATCCGAGCGCCCCATCTGGCGCTGTCCACGTAGTAGGGAGCCATGCTCATGCTCTCCGCGCCGCCGCAGACGATGATGTCAGCGTCGCCGGCCTTGATTACCTGCGCGGCCAGAGATACGGATCTCAGACCGGAACCGCAAACCTTATTGATGGTCATAGCGGGAACTTCCTTCGGAATTCCGGCAGCCATCATGATCTGTCTGGCCACGTTCTGACCCAGACCGCCCTGCAGCACGTTGCCCAGGATGACTTCATCCACGTCTTCCGCTTTGATTCCGGCTCTCTTAATCGCTTCTTTTACCGCTACGGCGCCCAGGGTAACGGCCGGCGTGCCCTTCAGGGTGCCGCCATAGCTGCCGATCGGTGTTCTTGCCGCACTTACGATTACTACTTCTCTCATAATGCTATTGCCCTCCTTATGTCTCTTAGACAACCTCTCCAAGCTGTCTCGCAATCGGATTTAATAATTTAAGCGTCGATTGCTTCCGCTTTTGATTTACATGTTTCATTTCGTTTGCAAGGATATGATATCATACTTGCATAGCAGAAAACAAGGGCTGAACAAAAACTCTAATCCTACAAGACAGTCGAGGATTTTCAAGCGATTATGCGGCTTTGTTAATTTTTTGCCAAAATATTTTCGGGGAAGATAGATAATTTTTTAACAAACTCGAAACTATTTCCTTATTTGCGTGGGAAATTGATCCTTTGTAATTTTTACAAAAATATCGGATTGGCTTTCCCCTGTGCCAGATCGGATTTGAAAACAGCTACGTGATTTTCCACCAGCTTTACCGGCTTGTAAGACAGCTTGGCCTTGCGAAGCCCCGGAAGCCCCATATCCTCTTCCCGATTGATGAATTTGACATGACTGGCCACGTGTTTGCAGAACTCGTTGTTAATGGCCTGATAGAGCCCGCGGAATTCCACATTTGCCTTTTCCACATGGACGACCACGGTCTTTTTTCCTAAGTACCCGCCGATGCTGATGGCTTCCAGCTTTCCGTCGATCCGGATGGCTCCCGTGAGATAGCCTACCTTGTCGATGTTGTCGAACACATCGGACATAGCCCGCTCCTCCATCCCCAGAAGCTCCTGCTCCACTTCCGTTTCCACCGCGGCCTTTCGTTCATTGAACTCTCGAATAAACTGCCGGGCCTCCGGCGCGTCCGCCGGCGTCAGCGGTCCGTATTCGTATTGGTAATGATTGATGAAATAATTGAGGTGATTTCTCTTTCCGTGGTAATCCCGACCCGCCAGATCGATAAGGTCCTTGGTCCGATACACATAATCGTAATTGGGCCGGTCTTCATAGTAGACCATTTCGTTGGGAAACGCTTCCTTCATGATCTCCAGCATGTGAAAAGGCAAAATCATGATGCACAGCGGACTTCCATGCGCCTCGAAAATCTGCTTCGCCGTGAGTACCGCCTGGCGTACTCCTTCCGGATCGTAGGTCCCGGTCCGGGTCAGCGGCGGATAAAGGTAAGGCCGTTCTCCCTCTTCCTCGAAATTGTTGACGCCCGCGATGCAGAGATAATCGCCGATGATCTGCCATTGCAGCTGATACACCTCTCTCCACATATATAAGGAAGTAAACGTCAGCCCCGACGTCTTGTAATCGAAGCCTTGCAGATATTCTTCGAGAATCGGCCTCGCGTCAATGGTTATTTCATTTTCAAATAGTTTCATGCGCTCTTTTTCACCTCATCGGTTTTCGTTATTTTATCAACGCCGAAATTTCCTTGAAGCCCGCCTCCTTGGCGCCCTTCAGCAGTTCAAACAGCACGGATTCACAGGTTACGGAAAAGCCTCCCAAATCCCGAAGCCGCTCTTCGGCGTATTTCTGATCCAACCGGTTTCTGGAAGAAACACAGTCGCAAGCCATGAATACAGTATACCCTTTTTCCAGCAGATCAATCGCCGTCTGCAAAACGCATACGTGTGCCTCGATGCCGCAGATCACCGCACAGCGTTTTCCTTCTTTATAATAGGCATCCATCTGCCGAACGAACTCCTCCGTTTCCATACAGCTGAAGGTGGTTTTCTCGATGGGCTGAAACTCTCCCAGACTCTCCGCCACGGAAGGAATCGTCTCTCCCAAGCCGCGGGTGTACTGCTGACTGACGATGATCGGCGCTCCCAGGATGCGGAAGCCGCGGATCAGCTGGTTGGCTTTCCGCTCCAGTTCCTCCTTATCCTCCATCGCCGGCATGATCTTGTCCTGAAAATCCACACAAACCAATACGGTATTTTCCCGATTCATCTTCTTGCTCATCGCTTTTCTCCTTTCCTTGGTTCTTCGTTTTTTCTTGGTTCCTCGTGCTATAATCCGATCCCCCAGCCGCGGACTTCTTCCACCAGCTGGTGATTGGTCAAATCGTAATGCAGCGGCGTGATGGAAATGAATCCGTCCTGATCCGCAATCACATCCACCGTTTCCGGAAGTCCTTGATATTCCACGGGAACCCCGGCATAGCCGTAGGCCTTTTTCCCGTCGGGCGCTTCCTGTTCTTCAAACTCTTCGGCGTATTCCCGCATCCCCAGCGTGGTATAACGGATGCCCGCGATTTCTTCCTCCGGCAAATCCGGAACATTAATGTTGAGCACCGTGCTGCTGTCCAGCTTGTCTCCGGCCGCCAGAAACGCATTGACCGCGATTTTAGCCGCGGCTTCAAAATGCCGAGGCTGGTGATTGTTCACCGAAACCGCCACTGCGGGCACGCCCGACAAAATTCCTTCGATCGCCGCGGAGACCGTACCCGAATACAGCACATCCGTACCCAGGTTCGCGCCGTGATTGATTCCGGAAAAAACCATATCGATTGAGATTCCTTCCCGTTCTAAAATGGAGAGTCCCAGCTTCACACAGTCCGCCGGCGTTCCGGAGCAGGACAGCGCCTTCTTCACTCCCGGAAACTCCACTTCCTCCACCAGAATCGGCTGAGACACCGTGATGCCGTGTCCGCTGGCGCTTCTCTGGGAATCCGGCGCGCAGACGTAAACATCCGCCACCTGTGCCAGCGCCCTGGCCAGCTCTCCGATCCCCTGAGCAAAAATTCCATCATCATTTGAAATCAAAAGTTTCATATTACCCATCCCTTCCGAAGCGGCTGGGAAGCACCGCTCATTTTCTTTCACACATTTTAATAGTATAGCATATTCTTCCTTCCTTTGTCAGCCCGAGATCCTCCTCTGTCGCTTATGGTCGAAAGAAAAAATAGACTTTACATAAAATAGAAATTGACTTTTTTTACCGAATCGTGTACAATAAGAACAAGATTAGACATATATATATGTAGACAACTTATTACCCCACGTATATATATTAATTCTTTTCGGCAGATTCTTTGCCGCGGCGCTTCCGCCGATCTTTTCCGCTTCATTCTGTTTTTCCTAAAGGATATCTTGTACAAAAAGGGGGATTTTATGAATCAAAATTTACTGACAAATCTGTTAATTAAGTGGAGGGAAGCTGTGCTTTCCGTCCTGCCCATCGCGGCCATCGTGTTGATTCTGCACTTTACCATCGCGCCCATGCCTACTGGTACACTTGGACTATTCCTGATCGGGACGGTTCTGCTGGTCTTCGGGATGGGGTTGTTTACTCTGGGCGCCGACTTGGCGATGATGCCCATGGGAGAGCAAATCGGCTCCCAACTGCTTCGTTCCAAAAAGCTCTGGCTGTTGATCCTGGTGAGCCTGGCCATCGGGGTGATGATTACCATCGCCGAACCGGATCTCCAGGTCCTGGCCGAACAGGTCCCGTCCGTGCCGAATCTGGTCCTGATCCTGTCCGTGGCCTTCGGCGTAGGAATCTTCCTGGTGGTCTCGCTTCTGCGAGTCATCTTTCAGATCCGCCTGTCCTATTTGCTTTTAGGTCTTTATGCCATCGTATTCGGCATCGCCTTTTTCATTCCCGGGGATTATCTGTCCGTGGCCTTTGATTCCGGCGGAGTGACCACCGGTCCCATTACGGTTCCTTTTATTCTGGCGTTGGGCGTGGGCGTTTCGGCCATTCGCGGCGGAAAAAGCTCTCACGATGACAGCTTCGGCTTAGTTGCGCTCTGCTCCATCGGTCCGATTCTGGCCGTGATGATTACCGGTCTGTTTTTCGACCCCTCCTCCACCGGCTATACTACGGAGGTATCCGCCCAAGTTTCGGGAATGCGCGAGGTCCTGCTGCGATTTGCCCACGGCCTCCCCGAATATTTTCAAGAGGTGGCCATGGCGCTTCTGCCGATCATCCTTTTCTTTCTGGTCTTTCAGCTGGTGGCCTTGAAGCTGCCCAAGTCTCAGATCATCAAAATGACGGTGGGGGTAATCTACACCTTCGGCGGTCTGGTCCTCTTCCTCACCGGAGTGAACGTGGGCTTTATGCCGGTGGGCCGCTTCCTGGGAGAAACCATTGGCAACCTGCCGTTTAACTGGATTCTCATTCCTCTGGGAATGCTCATGGGCTTTGTCATCGTTGCGGCCGAGCCGGCGGTTCATGTCCTCAACGATCAGGTCGAAGAGATTACCGGCGGTGCGATTTCCAAGCGCACCATGCTGGCCGGCTTGGCCTGCGGCGTGGCTCTGTCCATCGGCTTGGCCATGCTGCGCGTCCTCACCGGCTTGTCCATCTGGTACATGATCCTCCCCGGTTATCTGCTGGCTCTGTCCCTGACCTTCCTGGTTCCCCGAATCTTTACCGCCATCGCCTTCGATTCCGGCGGAGTGGCTTCCGGCCCCATGACCGCCACCTTCCTGCTTCCGCTGACCATGGGAGCCTGCGAGGCCGTGGGCGGCAACATCCTCACCGATGCGTTCGGTGTCGTAGCCATGGTAGCCATGACCCCGCTGCTGACCATTCAGATCATCGGCCTGGTCTACCAATTCAAAATTAAGCGGACCGAGCACAAGGAGACTGACAAAATACTGGATCCTCAGTGGTTTTCCCAGGTGGGCGCCGAATGGCTGACGCAAGTGCGTTCCGACTGGCTGGCCATGGAGCAGGCCCGTCTGCTGGCCGATCTGAACACCGACAACTGCTTTATTGACTTGGAAGAGCTGCATGCCATGAAGAACGAAACGCTTTCGCGCTCGTAAATAGAAAGGAGCCAATTCCTATGAAAGAACAAATTCCGGCCTTCGAGCCTCAGCCGACCTTCCTGCCGGACCCCATTAAGCTGCTGCTGACCATCGTGGATCGTGGAAAAGGAGAGGAAGCCGCTTCCCTTTTTCGAAAATTTGGAGTAACCTTTACTATGATCGCTCCCAGCAGGGGCGCGGCAGGTTCGGATATCGCGGACTTTTTGGGGCTCACCTCCGTGGAGCGAGACATCGTGCTCAGCGTGGCCCGCAGCGAAAGTATCGCCGCGATCCTCAACGCGGCCCAAAATCGATTTCACTTTGATCGCCCGGGGACGGGGCTTGCGGTCTCCCTCTCCATCACCGGAGTCAGCGGCCCGAAAGTGCTGGGCTATATTTCCGGAACAAAGCTTGACGAACCATTCCCACAGACCATCGAGGAGGAA
>CAUHLX010000051.1 GCA_959606705.1 uncultured Bacillota bacterium
ATCCTGACCCAGACGAACTCTCCATACCTTCTTCTCGATGGTGGCGCCGTCATCCGAAACAATCTGATCCTTCGGCAGCGCAAAGGCCGCCGTCGTGGGAACGAGAACTGCTCCCACGGAGGGCAGCTCGACGGTGGTTTCCGCCAGCCAGGCCCCATTTTCATCCTGCGCTTCTTCGGCGGTGAGCAGGCCCAGTCCCGCCAGTTGATCCGCGCTATATAGGGTCCAGCAGGTCGCGTCCGTCACCGTGGTGACCGAAGAGCTCACATTGCCCAGAGAATCATAGGCTTCTTCCGTTTCCCGTTCCGTGGGCTCCTTCCACATGCCCTCTTTATTAATGACATACCAGCTGTAATCCGCCGCGCCGGACGCTTCGGTACTGGGTGTGTAAGTAATTTCCCTCGTCAGATCCGCGGTACCGTTGTTCCAGGTGATCACCGCCGTGGCTTCCGTCCCTTCTCCGGTGGAAACCAGCATGCGGCCGTTCTCCGTCACCCGGACCGCACTCCCGCTGCTGCCGTCGCTCAGAGAGAGGGAGGCCTTGGCGTAGCGCAGGTAGACATTGGCATATTTCCCCGATCCCGCCTGGCCCGCCCGGGTCAAATGCACGGCGATGGAGTTCAGCTTTACGGTATCGTGAAGCGCGCTCCCATCACTGCTGAAGAGAATCGGGTACAGCCCTTCCGGCGCATCCGCTTCCGACTGCTTCCAGCGCGCGTCCGACCACCCGAAGCCGGCGGCCGCGCCGGGCTTGCTCATATCCCAGGTATTGGACTTCCCCTTCATAACCGGGTCCAGCGCGGGACCTCCGTAAAGAGTGTATTTATCCTCGTGATAGTTCGTTTTATCCTCTTTCCACCAAGCGTAGGCTTCCAGAGTCATCCCGGGAGAGGAATTCAAATCCCAATTGTAGAAACACTGAGAAACCGCGGCTTCGATCTGGGCCGGAATCTCGGCGTTGAAGAAATCCGCGTCGGAGGCCAGCGCCGGAGGCGGTGTGTTGTTCCCCGCCGTGGGAACCAGCTCCTTCGTGTCCACGGTAATATCCGTCAAACCTACCAGTCCGCCCAGCCGGCCGCTTCCCGTAATCCGACCCGCGGCAAAGCTGTCCATAAGCGTAAGCTGCATGCTATTGATATGATTCGGCCGATTGATTCCGATGAGGCCTCCGGCAGCGCTCACCTCGCCGCCGGTCAACGCCGGCGCCGCCAGCTCCACCAGAGAAGCGCAGTTGCTCACCGTCGTGCGCAAGCCCGAACCGCTGCCGCCTCGATCCCCGGTGGAAACCGCCCCGATCAAACCGCCGGAACAGCCTTGGTCCCGGATCGAGCCGAAGGCTCCGCACTGTGACATCGTAAGATTCATATCCACCACCTGGCCCACGATCCCGCCGGCGCGCCCGGAAGCAATGGTCGAGCCGCCGGTGATGCGCACATCGGTATTCACATCGGCCAGGGCTGTGCTGAATACCGTGTTGTTCCCGGAATCCACCGATCCCAGCAAGCCGCCGCTCACACTGACCATCTGCTGGGAAGGAACTCCCGCGGTGATGGTCCCGCGCACGGTCACATTCTCGATCCGTCCTTCTCCGCACATCGCCGCCAGCAGGCCGGCGTAAAGATTCCCAGCCTTATGTTCGGGCTCCGATCCCGCCATCACCGGATGAACCTCCCCTCCGGAAAGCTCCAGGTCTCGAATTTCCGCATTGGACATCTTCCCAAACAGACCGGCGTACACATCCACCCTCGACCCGTCGATCAGATAGCCTCTGCCTTGTGACCGCAGCCCTTTGATTTCGCTCCCCGTACCCAGCAAATGTCCCTGGAACGGATGCTCCACCGTACCGATGGGCTCCCAGTCCGCAATGGAAGACATGTCAATGGAAGCCGGAGAAGTATGGGTCCCGTCTTGGCATTCACCGTCCCGCAGGAAATTGCACTCCGCGATTCGATAGTAGGTATTCTGCGTCCCGTGACCCGCGTTGATAAAATCACGGAAATCCTTGAGGACATTTAAATTGTAGATAATATAGGGATTTCGCTCCGTCCCGTCGCCCACGTCAAAAGGCGCCACGACCACCTTGGTGGTAATGTCGTGATAAACCTTGTCTCCCACCTGATAGCGCACCGTAAACACGGTGTCTCCGCTTCCGCCGCCCAGTCCGAAGCTGCGGTCCTGATCCAGCTGGTCGGTCAGCCAGTTGTTCCCCGCGCCATCCCCCAGTTTATCCCAGGAGATCGCGGTAAAGGAGGTGTCCGCCACTTTAAAGCTGGCCTTCACCCGCCCGGTGCTGCTGCTGGCATCGAAATGAAACATCTTGATGGCGGCCAAAGCGGATTCCATTCCGCCGGATTGGCTGCCCGTAAAAGCCGGGAGCACGGGGTATGCGTTCTCCGTTCCCGCGGTGTACTGATCAAATCCCGGCAGGGCGCCGGAGAACTGCTCGGTGGTCAGCGCCGTGATTCCCGCGATGCTGGAAGAATCAAATGCTTCCCCTCCGTCGGCGTTGCCCGAAACTCCGGGATAGGGCCCGATGATCTGACGATCAAAATAACAGTTTTCGAACATTCCGGTTTGATACTTCACCGTCCCCGCAAGAGCCCCGGAGGGGCCCTGACCAACGTAATAGCTATTGGAAACCACCTTCGCGCGGTTGACCGTAATGCTTCCCGCCAAGCCGCCGGACTGGGAGGCCGAGGTACTCAGACTCCGAATGTTCCCGACAGCGTAGCAGTTGGCAATCGTCCCGCTGAAGGAGCCTGCCAGGCCTCCGCAATTCCCTCCGCCTGTAAGGTTTCCCCAGAAAAAAGAATTGGAAATCTTCGCGGCTCCCATTCCTACCAAGCCGCCGGCAGGCTTGGTCACCCCGCTGCCCTGAGTGATTTCTCCCGACACCCAGCAATTCTTCACCTCGTTGGAACCGGATTTCCCCATCAGCCCGCCTACCTGAGGCGCTCCTGAAATAGCCCCGCTGAAGCTGCAGGAATTCAGAGTCACGCCCCCGTTGGCTTCGCCGATGATCCCGCCTGCGTATTCATCGCTGGCATTGGTTCCGTTCACAATGGTGATATTTCCTTCCACCTGACAGTTTTGAAGAGTCCCCGACATTCTGCCGACCATTCCGCCCATTCGATCGTGTCCGGAATAAGCAAACGTAAAATCCATCCCCGTGACAGAACAGTCTTTCAGCACATTCGTACCGGAAGCATCCCCGATCAGCAGGCCGACTCCTTTGGTATTGTAGCCCTGTGCCTTGATCTCGGCCAGAGGATTTTCAATATGGACATCGGTGACGGCTCCCCCGACCAGCGCTCCGAACAGCATTCCGAAATTACGATGTTCTCCGTTTGTCATAATGATTCCGTTGGCCCGAGGGTCCACGAACCGTATGGAGGAAACCTTGCAATAAGGAGATGCGCCGATTCCCAGCATGCCGTTGGAGCCCATGCTCCCCTTCGCGTTCGAGGGGAAAACAGCATTTAAAATTTCACAGCCGCCCCCGTCCAGGGACGCACAGAAGCGGTTGACATCGTAATCCGCGACTCCTTTGATCGGGGCCTTTCCGCTGAGATCGATGCTCGAGGCGCTGATCGCAAAGGAATTTCCGGTATAAGCTCCGCCTCCGCTCTGACAGTAATTCAGGAAATCATAAAATTGGTCCACATCTTCTATGGTATTGATCCTCCCGATTTCCTCCTCCGCCGCCGGCTGGCGAAAGGCGTAGAGTGCCTTCCGTTCCACAAAAGCCGGATAGGTTTGGCCGCCGAGGTGGAAGGAAATCTCACGTTTCGAGATCTTTCCCACGGTTTTATTATCATATGCTCCGAAAATCTCCGTTTCCGACGGAATATCCTCCACCGGAGCATCGGATTTCAAGAGCTCCGCGGGAGCTGATTTCAAGGCCAGAGACACCCCTGTTTTCATTTGATAGAGATTCCCATATGAATTCGAGGCAGGGTCAAAGGGCTGTTCGCTTTCCACCTCATACCAGCTTTGGGAGGCCAAAATGGCGAAGTTGCGGATCAATGAGACGAATTCCGGATCGATTCCCGGTTCTTCGCCGATCAGCTCGGTCCACGCCAGCCGGGGATAGCTGCCCTCGCTCAACTTCCACACGATCCCGCTTTCCGAGGTGATCCCAGACGAGGCAGCGCTGCTGAAACCGGTGAAATCCGCGGAACAAAGGGCGCCGGTGGAAATTCCCGGCGTGTAATTGGCGCTCAGCGATTTATTAGCCGCCGCCTGATGGGGCGACAGCAGGTTGTCGTAGAAGACATTCTTATCATTTAAATTATAAACTCCGGCGGTATGATAAATCGAGCCCAGATAAGGCCCGGTCAACGTTCCCGCGAAATAGCTCTCCGACACGGCGGGGGCGTTGGAGCTCGTCTGCTGGCCCACCAGTCCGCCCAATTTCTGAGAAGCGGTGGAGGTAACCGATACATTGGAAGAAATGGTTCCGGTGTAGAGACAATTGCTTACGGCCGCCGAGTTTCCGGATAAAGTCCCGGCGATTCCGCCGCCGTTATCCACCGTGATCACGGCTCCCATCCCAAAGCATTCCGAAATCTCTCCGACAGCATATCCGGCGATTCCGCCGACGCCGTTTGAGCTGGCGGGGGAGTTGCCATTGTCGATGGAGGAATACGAAATTTCCGCGGAAACTCCACAGCGTACCAGCGGCACACCGCTTCCCGCATATCCGGCGATTCCGCCCACACACGCGCCGGTGGAGCCGGTTCCGCCGCCCTTGACGGAGCCGGTAAACAAACAGCCGGAAATTCCTTCTCCGCCGGCCGCATTGCCTGCCACGCCGCCGATCTTCCCATTGTTCTGGCCGTTGGCGGTGATTCCCATTTCAATGGTCGTTTTGGAGACGCAATTTTTAATGGCGCCTCGAGAATATCCCGCGATGCCGCCGACTCCCGTTTGATCCGTTAACGAAGCTCCCTTGATTCCCTTTATGCCCTTGATCGTTCCCGAAAACCAGCAGTCTTCAATGGTTCCCCCGTTGGACGCGGCAAAACCGCCGCAGCTTCCCGCAAAAACGGACCCACTGGGTAAATTGATCTCGGCGTCCACAATGTGGAGTCCGCTCAGCCTGGCGGTGTCGGCGGTCTGCGCGAACAGCCCGACGGAATCATAAGCTCCCGGATGACTTTCCGAATAAACAAAGTGAATGATTTCCACACCGTCTTCCGCGGTCATGGTCCCCGCAAAGGGATATGTCAATCCGATGGGCGTCCAGTCCAGACGCCCGCTGCCGCCGCTGCCGCTCTCCCCCGAAAAATTGCTCATGTCGATCACTCGTTTGGAGCCATCCGCGGACGCGGTTCCGATTAGTTTGAAATATTTCCCCCGAAACCCACTGGTTACCTGGGAATCCACCGCGGCGGTCAAGGTGGTTCGGATTAAATTCTCCAGCGCATCCGGCGTGGTCACGGAATCCATGGCCTCCGGCGTGGTCGTGGAATTTCCCCCGTCCCCGCCGACGGTGCCTTTTCCTTGGGAACTCTCCAAGTCCGACGGACTTTCCGATTCCGACGGATTCTCCGATCCTGATGGGGTCTCCGGTTTCGATGAGGTCTCCGATTTCGATGGGGTCTCCGATTTCGATGGGGTCTCCGGCTTCGTGGAAGACGGTTCCTGCCGAGTCCCCGTTTCATCCTGAGAGGCTGCGTTTCCGCTTCCCCCTTCCGTAGTTTTCCCGTCGGCGCCGTCCGTATCGTCTAAGTCCTCCGCGTAGACCGGTTCCACAAAGGGAGCCAGCAGTCGCTCCAGCCAACCGCTGGTGCCGGTTTCCGAACCGTTCTCCGTACCGGAAGCGCCGGTTTCGCCGGCTCCCGCGGAGCTTTGATTGTCAGGCGTCTGTTGATTCGAAGGCCCTGATGGTTCTACGGACGCCCCCGGTTCCACACTCCCCCCGGACTGGTTTCCGTTCCCCTCCGTGGAAGATCCGCCGCCGGTTTCGGTTCCGGAAGACTCTCCGGAGCCTTGGGAACCCTCAACGCCCTCGGAGCCTTGAGACCCTTGAGCGCCTGAAGCTTCCCCGGAGCCCGGAACCACTTCCGCCCCGCCGGAGCCCTGGGAATTCGAGCCGTTTCCCCCCTGGGAAGGCTCCGTCGGCTTCACCGCTTCTCCCGTCGTTTCATCGGTCACGCCGGAGCCTGTGGTTCCACCCGTTTCCTCCACGGCCGAATCACTGACGGACCCGTCTACGACCTCTTCCGTAAGCTCCGGAAGCAACTGTAAATTTTCCTCCAGCAGCGCCGCGGTCACCTGATCCGCGCCGGAAAGCAGATAGGCCAATCCGGCCAAATCCTCGGCATCGGAAATCAAATAGGGATAGTCCGCCGCCGTGCCGATGGCGGAATCGCTGATTCCCTCATACCCGCCGTAGTCATCATAGATTTTTCTGGAAAAATCGGCGGCTCCCGGATACCACTTCGTGCTTCCCTGAGAAACGGCGGCAAACGGACTGCTCACGGTTTCCACCGTTCCGTCCGTTGCCGAAATCACCGGCCAGCCCGCGAACACCGTGGAAACCAAAACGGCAAAAACCAAGATTACCGCCGTGCCCTTCCGCACCGCGGCTGTTTTCAGCGAATTCATTTTCTTCTGTTGTGTTCGGGGTTTCATTGGGAGCATCTTATCTTCCGTTTCCTATGTCTATTTCATTAATTGGTCTCGTTAAAAAGTGCCGTCCACCATGACCGTGCCGATTTCCTGCCAAGTCACGTAATCACTTTGCTTGGCCTGAAAGGTCAAGGTCACCGTAACGCGGCGGTTTTCAAACACCTTGGTCGTTCTCGGTCCATCGTAGCAAAACAGCAAAGGCTCCTCGAACAGCGCCAGCTCTACTTCCTCCCCGGCGCCGCTTTCTCCGGCGGTTTTCTTGACAGCGGGCACCCTGGTTTGATATTCCCACCAGCCATCCTTGCTTCCTCCCGCCGCTCCGGTTTCCTCTACGTAGACGAAACCGCCGCCTTGGGGATTTCCCACGTCTCCGCGAATCAAGCTGGTATCCAGATACTGTCCCGCCGGAGCGCCCGCCTCGGAAGCGTTTTTCACATACCAGGCCGAGGACGAGGTCACCGCGCCGCTTTCCTGTCGTTCCCAGATGGTGTGGGAAATTTGAACCCGCAAGTCCGTATCGATGAGAGAGCCATTCCTCAGGCGGATTTTCGTAAACAGATTTTTTCCCGGCACCAGCTTTCCTGCCGCAGGTTCGGCCTCCAATGTGTAACGGACCGCGCCGGCCTTCAACTCAAACTGCTGGGTCTTGGTATCCGCAAACCAGGCGTAGGAGCGGTTGGTATTCATGGCGCCCAACGTCAGACCCAGGAACAGCAAAAGAAGAACCACACGATAAACCGCCGGCGAATCGTAGAGCCGTCCGCTCCACTCCGCCGCTTTACTCTTCTTTCCGCCCTTCGCCTTGCTGTTCCCGCTGCCGTTCATGCAAACTCGCCTTTCTTTCCCGGCGTCTCTGCCGGGCAAATTCCATCTCTAATAAAATCCAGAAAAGCAGAAATCCGAAGACCACCGCTTTGACCCAGGTGCGATCCAGCGCCATCACCGGGTATCCGATCAACGGAATGCTTGTGACCACCTTACCCTCCGCTCTGGTCAGAGAGGAATTTTCCGGATCACTGCTGGGGTTTGCGTCTCCCCGTGTCTCGGCCAACCCATTTTCATCGATGGCCACGATCCGATGAGTAAACCGAACGACCGGCTCCGTGCTGGATCGAAAGGTGACCACGTCGCCCGGCCGGTAGCTTTCTTGAGGCCGGATGATCACCACCGATCCTTTGGGGATCGTGGGGGCCATGCTTCCGCTGACCACCGCCAAGGTTTGATACGGCGTAAAGACGGACAGGTTCATCACCACCGCCAGCAGCAGCAGCAGTATGATGACCGCGTTGACCGCCGCCCTCAGCACCAGACTGTTTTTTCGTTTATCCATCGTCATCCTCTTTGGAATTCATTGTTTTCTCCTTGATTTCCCGCTCCAGCTGAGCCGTTTCCTCTTCCTCGATTCGGCGCATTTCCAAGCGGATCAACCGCACGACCTCTTTGGCATTGCAGAAAAAGATCACAGCCAGCGGAATCAATACCAAGAGCAGAAAGCCTAGCTTGTTTCCGGCAAAGCCGGCGATCAATCCCAGCGCTTGGGAATGAAACACCACTTTCCCCACCACGTTTTCCGGAACCACCGAATAATAGTCGGCAACCGGGTTGGCGTCGCCTTTCGTGACGAAAGAGAGAACGCCAGCCTCCTCCACTCTCTCAAGAATGCGATGGGTATTCACCGCCCCGCTGATCTGAGGATCGGAAGAATAGAAGGCGATCACGTCTCCTTCCTTCAATTCCCACGGATCCGTTTTCCTTGCCAGAACCACCGAGCCTACCGGAATTTCCGGCTCCATACTGCCCGTAACCACCTCCAGAACGGAAAAACCCATAAACTGAGGAGCTTTTCCCTTTTCCGTGGTGATCACCGTCCAAAGTGTGGCCAGCGCAAACAGAATGGCGGCCACCGCAATCACCGTAATCACGATGTTTAAAATTCTGTATTTCAATTTGATTGAACTCCCGACACCGCGATCGCCGCTGTCATACGCGTTCCTCCATACTCATTTCCGGCCTCCGCGGGGCTGTTTTTCCCCAGAAAGCCCAGGCGGTAAAACACCGTTGCGGTTTCATCCTTCTTCAGTAAAATCGTATCGTTTAAAAAGACCGAATCCTGAGCGCCGATCAGGGTCCCGGACACCGGATCCTCCGTGGTGGAAGCATCTCCCGTCAGCGGAACGAGGGGGCCGTCGGGATCGGCAGGGTCCTTTGTCCCCACCAGCACCCTTACTGCCTCCGACAGCTTGGTGCCCGCTTTCCCTTCCTCCACCAGGTTTCCCGCGGCGTCGTAATTGACCACCTGAGCGATTCCAAAGTGAAACAGGCAGGAATCGCCGTGGTTGGTGATCTCCACCCGGTATTCCCGCACCTGTCCCGGCACCATGAAATCCGCGGACAGATAGGTGTTGTCCGCCTCCCGATACAGCCCCTCTCCGGTCACCTTTACCGTGTAATCCAGTCCCTTCGACAGGAAGTGCAGATTGCTGGTGGAAGCGATGGTCATGCTGAGAAACCAGGCGATGGTAGCCCCGACCAGCATGAGCAGAGTGAGCGTGAACAACGATAGATTCTTGGTGAATTTATCCTTAAGCTGCCGCTTCTTTTCCGTGGTCATGAAGCATCCCCCGCCTTTGTTCCGCCCTTGGTCTTTTCACGGGCCTTCGCTTTGGCCAGCTTGGCTTTTTCCAGCTGCCGTTCACGGGCCAGCCTCGCTTTCTCCCGCTCTCGCTCCTTGGCGCGCCGGGCCTTCTCTTTTTCCCGCTCCTTCTCTTTGGCTCTGCGCGCTTTCTCCTTTTCCCGCTCCTTTTGCTTGGCCAGACGAGACTTTTCTATTTCCTTTGCCTTGCGCGCTCGTTCCTTCTCCAATTCTTTCTGCCGAGCCGCCTGAGCCAGCTTCCGTTCTTTTTCCTTGGCCAGACGCTGTTTCTCCCGCTCCTTTTCCCTGGCGGCGCGGAGCTTCTCCCGTTCCTTCTCCTTGGCCAAACGAGCCTTTTCCTTGGCCTTCTCTCTGGCTGCTCGCTTTTTTTCTTCCTCCTGCTGACGCCGCTCAATCTCCAGCTGAGCTTTGGTGATCTCCTCTACGATGACCCGGCGAATCTCCACATCGGGAAGGTCATAGTCCTCCACAAATTCTTCCACGATCTGCTTTACGAATTTCGGCTTGACCGTGCGGCGGCGTTTCACGTTTCGGTCGATGGGCCGCCGATCGTCCTCCAGCAATGACTTGAACACCACGTAATTGATGATCATATTGCCATAGACCTGATACAGATACTCTTCGTCAAAGTCCAGCGCGGTCTCCTTCACATCGATGGAATACCCCACATCGTCATACTGTTCCAAAAATGTCCAGAGGCCGTAGCACTTCCGAAAGTTGGGCTCCTTCATGATCAGATTGGTCCGTTGGATCGGAGAGCGAACCGGCGGCATATCCTTCATGATCTGCGCAAAGGGCGAACGCAGGAACTCCGACACGATGCGATGGACCCGGTCAATCCGTTTAAATACTTCCATATGCTGCGCATCCGTTTCCATATAGGACTGCTTATGCTTGATGGTCATCTCCATTTTGTAAGAGATTTCCTCGTAATCGTCTTCCATCTGGGAATCCATCTTCAAAATGGAACGGGTTTCGTCGCCGGTGGACCAGAAAATCACATCCGTGCGCTTTTCCACGAAGCCGGCCAATTTATGAATCAATGTATTGATAAAGCGATTCTCATAGAGATCGTAACTGTCTTCCGTCGTAATGTTTAAAATCTTCGACGGCATCACACTGCCGTCCTGAATATCACTGATATACTGCGTGTTTCTGGCCAGATGCCGAACGGAATCCGAGGTGATCTTTTTTGCCAGACCCACGGGTACCAGTTCTTCATTTGCCGCGATAAATCGTCTCGGTTTGCTGATGATGGCGTCAATGGCGGAAATCCCTTCCTCGATCTTCGTCAGCCACTTTTCGTCCACCACCTTATGTAAAATTTGATTGGTTTGCTGGAGCGTGTTGTCTCCTGCCTCGGTCAATTGAAACAGATACTGATAATACTGGTCCGATTCCAGCGTTCCCATCATCTTTCTGCGGTATTTCGCATATAAATCCATCAAACTGTTTGGCATTTGCAGTACCCTTTCTATCATCGGACCAACGAGTCAAATCTCATCCGTCTCCCCCTCCGTTTGAAAAAATCCGGACCGGCGGCACGGCAGCGCCGCTAGGTCCGGATATTAGCCGGACCCGCCCATTAGAATACGTTCTGGATCTTTGTCAAGAATTTCTTGGACATGGGCAGTCCGGTTTTTCCAAAGGTTTTTTCGATGAACAAAATCAACTCTTTTATTTCATCTCTCACATAAGAAATGTTCATGCTTTCGAATTTTTTTAAGATCTTTCTGGCGATCAGATAATCCAGCGCCTCCCCTTCCGTTCCTCCGCAGGCTACGAACACCGGTACAAAGCTGTTGATCTGCTTTTGGATTCGATTTCCAAAGGAAAATTTGAAACGAGTGGTGAGATAGCCGTCCAGCTTCGCCAGCTTGATCCGCATTCCTTCACTGATGGGATACGTCTCTCTGGCCTCCTGAAACATTTCCTCGAGATGGGCCGCCGTAACGCGCACCGGCTCGGTGTCCGGGGCCTCGAAGCTCTCGCCCCGCTGGTTGATTTCAATGGGAATCGCGCGGTCATACACCTTGTCCGTAATGGTAAAGGTGGAATCGTCATTGTTGGCCGTTCCCACAAACCATAAGGAAGACGGGACCTTCAGCTTTCCATCCTCAAGCAGCAGCGGATCGTTTTCCCAGGCCACCGGCACCAAGTCCACCACCCACTCGTCCACGCTGGGCATTTCCAGCACGGAGAGCATTTCCGCAAAGTAATACTCGATCCGCGCCAGATTCATTTCGTCCAGTACGATCAAGCTGGGTTCCTGCCGATAGCCGGCTTCGTACACCCCGCGCAGAAATTCCGTCTCGTTGAAGCGCTTGGTAAACTCATTGAAGTAACCCAACAGCTCGGTCCGTTCCCGAAACGAGGGCTGAACCGAAACGACGGTGGCGTTGTTCTGCAAAAACCGGGACATGGAGTACGGCAGACTGGTCTTGCCCGTTCCGCTGACCCCCTCCAAAATCAAAATCTTGGAGGAAGCCATTCCCGCCACAAAATAGCGGATGATTTC
>CAUHLX010000052.1 GCA_959606705.1 uncultured Bacillota bacterium
AAGCAGCTGGAAGCGGCTTTGCGGGAGGTGCTTTTCATCGGGGACGGCGCTTGGAAGATCAGTATCGACACCGACCTGAGCCAGTACCCGATTTTGGAGTGGTTCTCCGGAGAACGGGTCGAGCTGATCCAGGAGCGAGGGAGGCTGAAGGAGATCATCTTCAAGACGCCGTATGTGGCAAACGGCCAGAAATACGTCCTCCACGAGCACTATGGTCACGGCTACATAACGAGCGAGCTGTTCTGCGGGGAACTGTCGGTGGAGCTCTCGGCGCTGGATGCAACAGCCGGGCTAAAGCCGGTATCTTTCGATCCGGGCATGATCCTGGCAGTGCCGATGATGGTCTTTGACAGCGCGAAGTGGCTGGGGCGAGGTGGTAGCATTTACGACGGGAAACTGGACAACTTCGACGCGCTTGATGAGGCGTGGAGCCAGTGGATGGATGCCCTAAGGGCCGGACGGGCAAAGACCTACATACCTGACTGCCTGATTCCCCGGAATCCCAAAACGGGCGAGCTGATGCGGCCCAATGCCTTCGACAACCGATTCATTGCGGCTGGTGACGATATAGCCGAAGGAGGCAAAAATCAGATCAATACTGAGCAACCGGCTATCCCACACGATAGCTACCTTGCTTCCTATGTGACGGCACTGGATCTCTGTCTGCAGGGAGTGATCTCTCCGTCCACGCTGGGGATCGATGTTAAAAAGCTGGACAATGCCGAGGCTCAGCGTGAGAAAGAAAAGGCCACACTTTACACCCGGAATGCCATTGTGGATATGCTGGAGGAGACCCTGCCCGAACTGGTGGGAGCCTGCATCAATGCCTACAGCTTGCTTCACGGCCAGGTGCCGGAAGAGATAAAAGTTGATATCCCCTTCGGCGAGTATGCCAATCCCAGCTTTGAGAGCCAGGTGGAGACCGTGGCCAAGGGCAAGCAGGGCGGCATCATGTCCATCGAGGCGGCTGTCGAAGAGCTGTATGGATCCAGCCGGGATGAGGAGTGGAAAGCCGAGGAGGTGACCCGCCTAAAAGCAGAACAGGGGATCGCGGAAGTGGAGGAGCCTGGCGTGAATATGGAGCTTGGTGGTTTTCGGGCGGAGGTAGATACAGATGCAAGTCAAAGTGGGAACAAGGTTGTACCAGATGGGAAAGCAAGAGTACCAGGGACTGCTACAGGTGGCCAGTGAGCAGGTTCCGTTTGGAATCTATGCCATCGAGAAAATGGGGTACGCTGAGTTGCGGTGTGATCGGTGCGGGAGCGCCACGGAACTGAAACGGCAGACGAGAGGGTTCCGGGAACAGGGCTTTAAGGTCTATGCGAATGGCAGGTGAGGATGGTGGCCACAGAATATGATATCTCCGCAGCCTTCGATGCTGTCGAGCGGGAGCTGATCAACTCTATGATGCGAAATTTGAAACATCACAGAGCACAGGAAGAGGCAGAGGGTCTGAATTGGTCCATGTGGCAGGCCGAGCAGCTTAAGGGGCTGGAACGGTATCGGAAACAGAATCAGAAAAAGTTCAAGAAGAAGTTTTCGGTGCTGAACCAGAATATCGAGGAGCTGATCCGGCAGGCCCGGGAGATGGGAGGCATGGAACAGGAGCAGGAGATCCTCGAGGCGATCAAAAACGGATTTAAAGGGTTTCGGAAGGCGGGCAGTGTCATGCAGGCCGCTTTTTTTCGTACCAACTCCCGGAAGCTTGACGCTTTGATCAAGGCCACCACTGCAGATATGAAGAAGGCGGAGACAGCTGTACTCCGGATGGCAAGTGATCAGTACCGGAAGATTATCTACAATGCCCAGATCTACGCCAACACAGGGGCCGGAACCTACGAGCAGGCGGTGGATATGGCGGCCAAAGACTTCCTGTCCCGCGGCCTGAACTGCATCCAGTACGCCAATGGAGCTCGTCACACCATATCCGATTACGCCGACATGGCGCTGAGGACCGCCAGCAAGCGGGCATATCTGGCCGGAGAGGGGGAGAAGCGGCAGGAGTGGGGGATTAGCACCGTAATCATCAATAAGCGTGGAAATCCCTGCCCGAGGTGCTTGCCGTTTGTTGGGAAAGTCTTCATCGATGACGTGTGGAGTGGCGGGAAGAAAAAGGACGGCCCCTATCCTCTCCTGAGCAGTGCCATTGCGGCAGGGCTTTACCATCCCCGCTGTAAAGACAGTCATACAACGTATTTTCCTGGTATTTCCACACCTCCGGAGAAGCTGAGCAGGTCAGACGTAAAGGCTACCGAAGCGGATTACTGGAAGGACCAGAAAAAGCAGTATGTGAAGCGACAGGCGGCGCGATTTGAACGGATGGCCGAGGGCTCGTTGGATCCGGAGAACCGGAAAAGGTATGCAGAAAAGGCTCAGCGGTGGAAAGGCTTGGCAGCTGGCGGAGACGGCGCAATCACTCCAATTACCCCGCCGAAATTCGTTGGAAGGGTTGACGTATCTGACGCCGTGCTGGTAGAATCAAAATTAGCACAGTTTAGAGACAGCGTCATTCATGATGCGGCTGAATCAGCTTACGTCATATTGGAAAACGGAAAGACATACCGTTTCACAGGCGGGAAGAACCGCGTTTACCCTGACGCGCTGGGCATCGCACTAAAGGGAGCGATCATGACACATAATCACCCTATCACGGAAACCGGGTTCTCTTTCAGTAGGGATGATTTTGATTTCTTCCAGCAGCATGGCCTGGCAGAACTTCGTGGATTTGACGAAAAATATGAGTATGTACTTCGGCGAGGCGGAAAATCTCCGGAGATTGAGAAAGCCGGATTGCTTGATATGACTAAGGAGCAATTTTACCATCAGGTAATGTATGAACTGGCAGAAAGGAATGGTATCTATTATGAGCGTATCGCTCGAGGAGCTGCAGGCCGCAGAAAATGAAGCCAAGGCGGTAATAGAACGCATGGAAAAGGAAGATGAGGCCGTGCGCGAAAAGTACAGGGATTCTGGAGGGCTTGATCCTGGGGCCAAGGAGCACCGTGAAATTCTGGATCGCGGGATGAAAGAAATTGCGAACATACGCAAGAAATACGGAATTGAATAGAATCAGTCAATTGGAGACCTTTCGGGGTCTCTTTTGTTATGCTCCGATGTTATGCTCCGAAGAGCCTAAACTACGCGGAGACACCGGCGAATCAACTGGATGGGGAGACACCCCTTAAACTGGGATCGTGAGACACACGGAAAACTGGGGAGGTAATAAGAATGTTTAAAAGATGGCTTGGAAAATGGATGACCGTACCGATGTTGGATGCAGACGGCAGTACGGGGGGAGCTGGTGGCCAGGGAACCGCTGGAGGTCAAATTGGCACTGGCGCACAGACAGGAGCTGGTACAGGCAATGGAGCAGCCGAAGGAGATCAAACTGGAGGTCAGGGAGCGGCACTGGCTTTCGATCTTGAAAAGGTAATGGAGATCGTGGCCGGCAAACAGCAGGTGGCCGAGGATACCGTCCTCAAAAACTACTTTCGGCAGCAGGGATTGAGCCAGGAGGAGGCACAGCAGGCGATCGCAACCTTTAAAGCCGAGAAGGCCAAAAATCAGCCGGACGTGAATGCCCTCCAACAGCAGGCACAGCAAGCGGCTCAGGCGGCTCAGCAGGCTATGGTGGAAAAGGAGGCGACCCTTGTGGCGCTGACCTTGGGGATCGACGCGAAGACCATTCCCTACGTGCTGAAGCTGGCGGACTTGAGCCAAGTGACGGGGCAGGACGGGAAGGTCAATGCCGAAGCACTCCAGAACGCTTTGAAAAAGGTGCTGGAAGATGTACCCGCCCTTAAGCCCTCCGCACAGCAGAGCACAGGCTTCCAGGTGGGAGCACCCGGAGGCGGAAACAACCAACAGACGGCAGATCAGGACGCCCTGAAAGCGGCGTTTGGTTTGTAATTAGAAAGAGAGGAAAAACAAAATGGCAGTATATGAGTATGCAGAAACATTTACACAGCTCCTGCAGCAGAAGTATGTAAAGGAGTTGTGCTCCGATGCTCTGACCAAGAGCAATCAGGGCGTGCGATTTATCAACGCACAGACGATCAAGCTCCCGCGGATGAGCCTGTCCGGATACAAGGATCACACCCGGACACCGGGATTCAATGCAGGGACGCTCAGCAACGACTGGGAGGCTAAAAAGCTTGCCCACGACCGGGACATCGAGTTCTTCGTGGATCCGATGGACATCGACGAAACAAATTTAACATTGTCCGTGGCAAATATTCAAAACGAGTTTGAGACAACGCAGGCGATTCCAGAAAGGGACAGCTATCGCTTCTCTAAGCTACACGCAGAGTTGACCACTCACTCTGGACGAATTGACCAGACGGTGATCACAGCAGCAAACTTTCTGGAATGGTTCGACGAAGAAATGGCGATCATGGACGATGCATCCGTACCGGAAGAAGGGAGAATGTTATATCTAACTCCGACGATGCGGAAAATTGTCAAGGAGGCGGAAGGAATTCAGCGGGTCATATCTGTGACAACTCCATCTACCATCAATCGAAATGTCCATTCTTTGGATGACGTAACGATGAAGATGGTGCCGGCCGCGCGGATGAAAACAAAATATGACTTTACGGACGGATGCGTGGCGGCTGCCGATGCAAAGCAGATCAATCTGATCCTGATCCACCCATCCTGTGTAGTATGCCGGGACAAGTACAGCTATATTAAGCTGTTCATGCCGGGAACCGACAGCCGGACCGCGGACGGCTACCTGTACCAGAACCGCAACTTCGGTGATCTGTTCCTGCTGGAAAAGAAGGTCGAGGGCTGCGCAATGAATGCCGATCCGGATGCGGCGCCTGGTGTGTAAAGGAGGCAGAATATGAAAGCAGTGAAAGCAAACAAAGTTTACACCATCGACGAGGTACAGAAAGCCGGTTATATTGCTCAGGGGTTTGATATTCAGGACGATGTGGGCACTGTGATCGCCTATGGGAAAGGGAAAACGGTGCCGTATACGGAGTATGCGGAAGCGATCCGGGAGATCGAGCGCCTGCAGATCTTGGCCACAGAACTCAACCAGCAGGCAAAGGCCTCTGGAAGCGAAAACGATGAAAGCGTTATTCGGATACTCTCCGCTTATGCGGCGGAGCACGAGATTGATCTGGGGCGGGCATCTACTGTGTCTGGAATCGTGAAAAAGATAGAGGAGAGGGTCTACGCCGCGCCGGAAGGATCGACAAAAGAAGGTGAGTAGGAATGGCCTATGAACCGTATGCGGATGTGACTTATTACCGGGATGCTTATGGTGGGACACTGATCCCCGACGAGGATCTTCCGGAGGCCCTCCAGCAGGCCAGCCGCCACGTGGACACCTTGACCTACGACCGCATTGTGGGCAGAGGTTTTTCCAATCTGACTGAGTACCAGGGGGAAATCGTCCGGGAGGTGGTCTGCCGGCAGGCTGATTTCGAGTATGAGAACGCGGATGTGATCGACACTGTCCTGCAGAGCTACAGCATCAACGGGGTGTCGATGCAGTTCGGGGCCTCCTGGAATGTCGCTGTGCGGTCCGGTGTGGCCATGCGACGGGATGTTTATGCGTTGTTGGAACAGACTGGGCTGACATGCAGATTGGCGGTGGGGCGATGAGGTATCCATGTCTGGTGCAGGAAAGATACTGCACAACGCCGATCCACGTCTGCCTGACGCAGGAAGGGCTGTCGGAGGATGGAGCGCCCCTGACGGCTTTTGAGGGGGACTTGAGGTGCAACTATCAGGACAGCGCAAAAACCGTGCTGACGGCGGAACAGAAGCTTGTGCAGCTCTCAGGTGTGGCACTGTTCCCCGGGGACATCTGTCCGGAGCTGGCCGCAATCTCTGGCGGAACCGTGACTGTACACGGAGAAGAGCGGCAGGTATTTCAGGGCACGAAGGCCCGGAACCCAGACGGGACGGTGAATTATACGGAGTTGAGACTAGTATGATCAAAGTGACATCGATGATCAAAATGAATATGGCAAAGATCCGCGAGCTGACGACGGCACAGATCACCGCCTTAGAGCAGACTGCGGAAGCGCTGCATACCGAAGTTGTCCAAGCGCAGGTAGTCCCGTTTGAGCAGGGTACTTTGCAAGGTGAAAGCTTTTTTGTAGATGATTCTGATGCAAAGAAAGGAACCGTGACGTTGGTGAACAGTACACCATATGCCCGGCATCTTTACTTTCATCCGGAGTATCGTTTCCAAACAAAAGAGAATCCGAACGCTCGCGGAGAATGGTATGAGGACTGGTTGGCCGGTGGGAAAGAAGCGGATTTTTGCAAGAAGGCTTTCAAGGCACTGTACAAGAAAGAAGGTGCGTTGTGATGATCGACCTGGCAAGCGTGAGAGACTGGCTCAAAACCTTCGGGGTGGGCCAGTTTTTCTATATTGGGAAATTGGATGCAAAGAAAAACAAATCCGTTGGTGTCTACCAAAGGAAGCTATCCGGCCAGCCTCGCGTGGCGCTGGGTGGGATCGGCTGTACAAGGTACGACGTAAAGTCGATCTCTGTGCTGATCCACTGGAACCAAAACGCTAGGGAAACGGAAGCGGCGGCTCAGGAGTTCTTTGAGAAGCTGCGGGCCGCGCAGGATGTGAAGATCGGGGGCGTGCCCGTACACATCCTTTCGTTGGAAGTTCCGGAGCCGGTGGACGTCGGAACAGATGATAGTGGCGTATACGAGCGCGTGATCTGGTTTGATTTGTACTATGAGAGGAGATGAAAAGATGGCAGCAAAGACAGGGGTATATCCCTGCTATGAAAACCAATTCAAGGTAGGGGACGCAAAAGAAGGAGCGACTTCCATTGCGGACATGGAGAGCTTTTCCGTCAGCTTCGATAATGGTGTGGAGGAGTGGACGCCGTTTGATACGGAAGGATGGATTCGCAGGTTGCAGACCTCCAAGGGGATCACGATTTCCGTAGCAGGAAAGCGGAATGTGGGAGATACCGGCAATGATTTCGTGGCTGGAAAGAGTTTCGTGAACGGACGTGAGACGGAGGGGTATTTCGGCTGGACTTTTCCTGATGGTACCGTCGTCGAGTTCGAGCAGGCAGTCTACAACGTGACCAATGTTGGCGCTGGTGATTCCACTGGGGTGGCTCCGCTGGAATTTGATGTACTGAGCAACGGCAAACCGAAAGTAACACTGCCGGGCAACACACCAGCAGCATAGGATCAGGGGCGGGGAATTTCCGCCCTATTTTAGTGGGAGGCAAACATGAAAAAAGTAGACATAACCGAAAAACTTAATTTTGAGGAAAATCCGCGGCTTGTGATCCGCGGGGAAGAATACGAGGTCAATTCCGATGCAATGGCCATGTTGAAAGTCATGCAATTCATGACGCAGGATGAACCCGGCGCAGACGAGATTGCGGAAGCCTACGAGACCATCTTTCCGGAGAAGGAGCGAAAGAAGATTGAAAAGTTGAAGCTAAAGTTTTTGGATTTCACCACGCTGATTCAGGAAGCTGTGATGTTAGTGACAGGGGAGGGCTCCGGATCGGGAGAGTGATGACCCGTACTACGATCTATTCGAGGACTTTGACCTGATTGTGTCATCGTTTCAAACGCAGTACGGGTTGAGACTTTCCAGAGACATCCGAGGCATGAAGTGGGATGAGTTTGCGGCGCTGATTTCGGGGCTGGGATCCAAGACGCCGCTTGGAGAAATAGTGGCGATTCGAGCGGAGGAGGATCGCGACATTCTCAAGACTTTCTCTCCGGCGCAGAGGCGGATCCGCAGCGAGTACAGGAACCGCAGAGTGAAGAAGGTGCCCCAAAAGAAGACGGATGATATATTGGAGCAATTGAAGCAAGCATTCATCCAGATAGCGAAATGAGGGAGGGAACGAAGATTGCATTTGTGAAAGTGAAGTGTAAACAGTGTGGGCAGACACTGCTTTTGGCGGAATACGTTAAGGGTGAAATTAAATGCCCAAGGTGTAAAACCATAAACCAGTTGAATGTAAAGGTGACAGAGCCTAGAGCCACGCCATAGAGCAGTGAGCCGGCGCCTGCTTTTTAATAGAAGGCAGGTAAGATAAATGAGTGCTGCAAGCGTTGGCCAGATCGGGCTGGATCTGGTGGTAAACCAAGGACAGTTTCAAAGGCAAATGAATAGCATCACCAGCATGGCGAAAAAGGCCGGCGCTGTAATTGCCGGGGCATTTGCTGTCAAAAAGATCTTTGATTTTGGAAAGGAAGCGATCAACCTTGGGTCCGATCTGACAGAAGTGCAGAACGTAGTGGATGTCACGTTCTCGCAGATGTCTGCACAGGTTGACCAGTTCGCGAAGGATGCCGCGGCCAGCTTTGGCCTCTCCGAGACAATGGCCAAGAAATACGTGGGTACTTTTGGGGCTATGTCAAAGGCGTTTGGTTTCTCGGAGGCTGAGGCATACAAGATGAGCACGGCTCTGACGGGCCTGGCTGGCGATGTAGCCTCTTTCTACAACATGTCCCAGGACGAAGCCTATACCAAGCTGAAAAGCGTGTTCACAGGCGAGACGGAGACACTGAAAGACCTGGGCGTGGTCATGACCCAGAATGCCCTTGACGCCTACGCCATGGCGAACGGGTACGGCAGGACCACCGCGGCCATGAGTGAGGCGGAGAAGGTGGCACTGCGGTTTGCCTTTGTACAGGATCAGCTTAGTCTGGCCAACGGAGACTTTGCGCGAACCTCCGGAGGCTGGGCCAACCAGGTTCGAATTCTACAGCTGCAGATGCAGTCCTTCATGGCTGCGGTCGGACAGGGGTTGATCAATATTTTCACTCCCGCCATCAAGGTGATCAATTTGCTGATGGGGAAGCTGATCGCGCTGGCCAATCTGTTTAAAGCGTTCACAGAGGCCATTACAGGGAAGTCCGGCGGCGGTGTGAGTTCAGGGATGGAGCAGACAGGCGCGGCTGCGGAATCTGCCGCTAGTGGAATGACGGATGCCGGCAGTGCGGCCTCCGGAGCGGCCAAGAAGACCAAGAAGGCCGCGAAGGAAATCAAGGGGTCCCTGGCTGGATTCGACGAGATCAACGTTTTGCAAAAGGAGCCAGAATCCAGTGATGCAGGTGCCGGTGTGGGGGGGATTGGCGGAGGAATAGCCGCAGTTGATACCGGAATTGACTTTGGTGCTGGATCTACGGTTAGTCCAGATGTAAATACAGCGGCCAGCAAAATACAGAAGCTCCTCAGCGGAGTAAAGAGTTGGTATGATAAAAATTTTGCTCCGCTGTTCAAGGGTATTGGAAAAGAACTTAAGCCACAGATTGCCGAGTTTCAGAAAACACTAAATGGTATCTGGTCTGATATTGGTACACTCGGTGCACCCTTGAAGGCGTGGTTCTTGAATGATTTTACTCCATTCCTACAGCAGTGTGTGATCACCATGGGAGAGGTGATCGTCGGGCTGTTTGACAGTTTCAATATGGTGTTCTCGGACATCTGGAATATTGTGATCTTTCCTTCGTTCCAGAAGTTCCTAACGGTGGTGCTCCCTGTATTGACACAGTTCTGCACCGAAGTGGTGGCGACATTTGGGACGCTGTTTGCTGAGGTGAAAGGGATATTCGATCTGATCTGGTCCACCGCGGTGGCACCGGCACTGTCCCTGATCATGAAGATCTGGTCAGAAGCGTGGGCGACGATCCAGCAGGCATGGAACACGTGGGGCCATCCAATTTTTGATGCGATTCGGACGGCCATACAGAGCACTGGGGCCGTATTGCAACAGATTTGGACAACGGTTTTACAGCCGGTATGGGAGACCTTCATGCAGACAGTAGACTGGCTCTGGACGAATCACCTACAGCCTTTGATGGCAAATTTCCTCGATTTTGTGGGAACGTTTATAAATGGGGCGCTTCGCATTTATAACGAATTTATTCTTCCCGTGGTCAGCTGGTTCGTGGAGACATTAGGACCACCAATCACAAACATAGTGCAAGGTATTGTCACATTAATCGGAACAGTGGTTGGCGCAGTTGCAGATTATGTGAATGGCCTAATTACGGTATTTAAGGGGCTGGTCGAATTTATCACAGGTGTTTTTACTGGTGATTGGGGGAGCGCTTGGGAAGGTGTTGTAACGGTTTTCAAAGGTGTCTTTCAGGCAGTGACTGGTATACTAAAGGGAATCGTTAATAGTGTAATTGATCTGCTGAACATGATGATAAGAGCTGTTATAAAAGGGATTAATTATGTAATCGGAAAGCTGAATTCCCTTAGCTTTGACGTACCGGACTGGATTCCGGGGGTAGGCGGCAAATCTATCGGGTTCAATATCCCTGAAATAGGTTCATACCAGATCCCTAAATTGGCTACCGGCGCAGTGATCCCGCCTAACTCGGAGTTCCTGGCTATGTTGGGAGACCAGAGGAGCGGCAGAAACCTGGAGGCTCCGGAAGGGCTGATTCGTCAGATTATGCGTGAGGAAATGGCTGGACTTGGGGGCGGAGATATTCATATTACCATCGAGGCAAGCGCAAACGAAGGGCAGCTGATCCGGTATCTAACGTACAAGATTAAACAGGAAGATAATCGAAAAGGAAAGGTATTGATTCGAGGAGTGACAGTATGATCAAAATAGATGGAACGACATACGACGTGCCAGTGATTTCGCTGACCCGCAAAGCAGACTTTTTGGACAAGTATGCCAAACGGACAGAGGATGGTGATATGCAAAGAGAGCTGATAGGGGTCTATTTCAACTATCAGCTCAAACTGGGAGTAACATTGGATCGGGCAGAGTATCAGCGATTCTGGGACAAGATCACAGAACCGAAGGAGTTTCATCAGGTCACGTTGCCAGACGAAGGTGGTGAATATACCTTTACGGCCTATGTTTCCAACGTTTCGGATGAACTCCTGCTCCAGGATAGCCACGGAAATACATTCAAAGGAACCGCTGTAAACTTCACAGCGAAGTCGCCGGCAAGGAAGTGAAAGTATGGAAAGCAGAGCAGAAATCAGCTTCGGACTGTATGACGTGACCGCGAAAGACGACGGGACGCCGACTTGCACAGACATACAGCCTTTCATAGATTTGAACCAACTGCAAGAGAATGAGTTGGAGGTGGAGAACTACGCGACCTGCGAGTGGAATCACTTTGTGCTGGACGGCGCCATGAAATTGTTTCCCGACGAGCCGGAGAAAAAGAACTTCGGGTGGTGGTCCCGCTCCATGAGTGGAGCTGATGGGCGTTTCGCTGAGCCGCTGGTATTGACCATTGAGTTCGCAGAGAATCATAGTAGTGTAGGGCTGACATTTCGGTTCCAAGAGTATAGCAATGACTATTGCAACGATATGAACATACGATGGTACGACAGTGCTGGCAACCTGATGGCGGATCTGGACTTTGCTCCGGATGCCGCCTATTTCTTTGCCTCCAACCAGCTGCAGGACTACAGAAAACTGGTGCTGACTTTTCACAGTACCAACCGCCCGCGGCGGTATCTGAAGTTGACAGAGATTTTATATGGCGCGCTGAAAGTGTTTGGGGAACGGGAACTAATCAATGCCGATGTCCTGGAGGAAATCGATCCGATATCCGGATCGCTCTCAATCAATACTTTGGATTTTCAAGTTCACACCAAAGACTTTGATATATTGGACATGAATGGGGTCTACTCGATGCTCCAGAAAAAACAGCAGGTAGACGTGACTGAGTATGTGGATGATCAGAAAATTTCTATGGGAACGTTCTTCCTTGATGAACCCGAAAGTGACAGCAACAATACCACGAAAATGTCCTGCATCGATGCAATTGGCATAATGG
>CAUHLX010000053.1 GCA_959606705.1 uncultured Bacillota bacterium
AACTCGAAAGTCCCCTCGTTGGATTCCGGCATTGGTAAAACGATTGATCAAATCCAACACCTGATACATGTAGCCCTCGTCCTCCAAGCCTTCGATTTCCGCCAGGAGCTCCTCCGTTAAAATGGTTTGCTCTTTCATACGTTTCCTCCCGTTCTCACTTCACATACCGTAAACGCTCCGCCGCCCTTCCAGCCCTCCACCTTGGAAATCCCGCTTTGTTCTCCGTCGATCACCTTTCGCAGACGAGCCACACAGTCATCCGGACCGTAATCCAGCAGCTCCATTCCCACGTATGGCCGGCCCATTTTGTGGGCCGCCGCGCAGGTCGTGCCGGACCCCAGAAAAAAGTCCATGACCAAGTCCGTTTCCTCGCCCGCGAACAGCTGAATCAAACGTCGGATCAGCCGTTCCGGTTTCTTGCCGTTGCGGAGATCCACTCCGCCCTCCGTTCCCAAAGACAGAAAGGAAATGTCCTCCCAGATGTTGGTCAGGATCATGGCCGGAGCCATTTCGCCGTTGATCTCCCGAAATTTCTTCGAATAAAACGCCAAGGTCCGTCCGTTGTACACGTACATGGGATTGTCTCCCCCGCTGCGGTAGGTAAAGACCCGGCCCTTGTTTTCCCGGGAATGAGCCAGCAGCTCCAGCAGCTTCTGCGACGGCTTCTGCACCGTGTTCAAGGACACGACCCGGTCCCGGTGCGATTTGCAGTACTCCGCCTTCATGCGAAACCGCTTGTCCTTCCAAACCGGCCCGAAACGGTCTCGGAATTCCTTCCAGCCCCCGACGCCCACGATTTCGTAAATCTTCTGATCCACGGGCACGATCCGCCATTGTCCCGGGGGATCCTTGATGTTCTCAATGTACCTGCCGTAATCCTCCGAATAACCGGCTTCCACATGCACCGGCCGGACTTTCAGGCGTTTCTTGTCCGCGGCGTAAATCAGAATGTATTCCGACACATTTACCGGACAGTCGTTGATCGCCCGATAGCTGGCGGTGGTGGCGGTTTTCACCGTCACCGTGTTCACGTAGTTTTCCTCTCCCAGCACCTCGTCGCAAAGCACTTTTAAATAAGCCATTTCCCGATGCCCGATCTGAATGCAGATGGCCCCCGTGGGCGCCAGCAAGGGCCGGGCCGCCGAAAGCCGCCGGCTCAGAAAGGTCAGCCATTCCCCCCGGGAAAACGTATCGTGATAACGGAAGCTCTCATTCCCCGTATTATAAGGAGGGTCGATGTAGATCAGCTGAACCGCTCCCTCCAAATAAGGCCGCAGCGCCAAAAGAGCCGGGAGGTTGTCCCCTTTCACGATGAAATTTTCATGGGAACGGAGCACCTCCTGCGGAAAATCCGATGTCTCCGCTCCTTCCTGTGAATATCGAATCCCATTACAAAAGATCCCCGGGGCGGCCTCGCCGCCGGGCCGGGGATAATGCAGCGTAATATCCATTATTTTTCCTGAGTGAGCCGGTCCTGCGCGTCGGCCAGCCGGGCTTTCAATTCATCGATCTGAGACAGCATCTCCTCCACGCGGCCCTGGTGGTCTTCCCCACTTTTCGACCCTTCGTAAACCAGACGCCCCAGCTTCTCGAACGCCTTCCCCAAGTCCCCGTTGAGACCGGCAATTTCATATTTCACCTTCGCCACGCCCACCAGCTCATTGGTTTTCTCTCCGGCGATGTCCAAGCCTTTCTTCGCTTTTTCACCTAATTCGTCAAAGAACCCCATGTTCCTTTTCTCCTTTCGATGACCTGTCATTTAAATCGGCGTCTCCTGCCGCCTCCTTAGTCCCAAAGAGACTGCGGATACCGTCCGTCTTCCTTCATCTTACGAAGTGCCTCCACCACCTGTTCCTTGTCCTCTTTATAAGTGACCCCGTACCAGCGGTCGGCGGAGGTCAGCACCCGGACGGTGGCCTTGCCCTCTCGGATCAGACGATCCACTACGAACGGCAGGAAATACTCGCCTTTGAGCGGATTCTCTTTCAAAGTCGTTTCCAAAAATGCGGGGAAGCCTGCCGCAAGCTCTTTCATGAAGCTGAGCGTAAAGCCCCAGAGATTCATCGACACCGGAGTTCCCTTCTCTATTTTCGTGAAAGTCCGATCATCCTCCGTAAAGACGATATCCCCTTTGTCCCAGAAGATTTTCGTCCGTTCCACGATATCCGTCAGATCACCGTTCCGGTCGGCAGTGCAGACCCCACGAGCCACGGAACCGTGCTCCGTCAGCGTGTTCTCCACCTGATACCCCACCATGCAGTAGCGATAGCGTTCGTCGTCCTCCGCGTTCTTCAGAAAATCATAGATACTGGCAAATCCGGAAACTCCGTAATAATCGTCCGCGTTGATGACCGCGAAGGGCGCGTCCACCAGCTCCCGAGCCGAAAGAACCGCGTGCCCCGTCCCCCAGGGCTTCACCCGGTCCGCCGGAATCTCAAAGCCCTCCGGAAGATCCGTCAGCTCCTGAAACGCGTAGGAAATTTCCATTTTTCGGGCCGCCCGATCTTTCATGATCTCCCGAAAATCGCCCTCCATCTCTTTTTTAATAATAAAAACCGCTTTGCGGAATCCCGCGCGATAAGCGTCGTACAGGGAAAAATCGATAATCAGTTCCCCATTGGTCCCCATAGGATCCATCTGCTTTAACCCGCCGTAACGGCTGCCCATTCCCGCCGCCATTACCACTAAAACCGGTTCGCTCATGATGCTGTCACTCTCCTCCTGTTTTTTTTACAGTATACAGTGAAATGCAGCCAAAGCCAAGTACCCCGTACTCGACTCCGGCCGCATTTTCAATTCCTCTTTAATTGCAGATCACCAGTTCACTTTCCCGGTCAAACAGATGGACCTTTTCCATATTCATGACGATATTCATGGGATCGCCCGTTTTGGCCGTGACACTGATGGGCATCTTCGACACGAATTTCTCCGCCCCCATCTTGAGATAGACATAGGCCTCCGCCCCCATCATCTCCGTGAAGTCCACCACCATCGCAACCTGTTCCGGCTGGCCGTCCCGCGCCGCGCCGATATCCTCGGCCCGAAGCCCCATGACCACCGTCTTTCCGATGTAAGGCGCCAGCCTCCGATCCGCCGACTTGGATTCCGGAAGGGCAAATTCCGCGCCCTCCACCACCAGTGAATAATGGCCCGCCGACTCTTTTACCACCGCGTCGGCGAAATTCATCTGCGGCGACCCGATAAAGCCGCCTACGAAAATATTGCAGGGCGCGTCATACAGCTTCTGCGGCGTGTCCACCTGCTGAATGATGCCGTCCTTCATCACCACGATCCGGTCGCCCATGGTCATGGCCTCCATCTGATCATGTGTAACATAGACAAAGGTCGTTCCCAGCCGCTTGTGCAGCTTGGCAATCACGGTCCGCATCTCCGTCCGCAGCTTAGCGTCCAGATTGGAAAGCGGTTCGTCCAGCAGAAATACGGAAGGGTCCCGGACCATGGCCCGTCCCAGCGCCACCCGCTGTCTCTGACCGCCGGACAGCGCCTTCGGCTTGCGGTCCAGCAGGTTTTCGATCTGCAGCAGCTTGGCGGCTTCCCGCACCTGCCGGTCGATCTCTTCCTTCGGCGTCTTTCGCAGCGACAGTCCGAAGGCCATATTTTTATACACCGTCATATGCGGGTACAACGCGTAGTTCTGGAACACCATGGCAATGTCACGGTCCTTCGGAGGAACGTCATTGACCAGATTGCCGCCAATGCGCAGCTCCCCTCCGGAAATATCCTCCAGCCCGGCAATCATCCGCAGAGTCGTGGATTTCCCACAGCCCGACGGCCCTACCAGGATGATAAATTCCTTATCCTTGATCTCCAGATTAAAGTCGTTTACCGCTGTCACATCACCCGGATACACCTTCATGATGTTCTTCATGGAAATATCAGCCATTGTTCTACCTCTCTTCCGTCTTCACGGAAATAACTTTACTCCGCGAACCTCTAAACTCCCTGGAAACCGGCGTTTTCCCCTCCGAGAAACCGAAGCAGATTCTTCTCTTCGATTTTTGCGATTTGTTCCGGGGAAAGCTTCAGCTCTCCGTAGATTCGCCGATCCGTTTCCCGCCATTTCTTCACCCACTTCACGTCGTAATCCTCCGCGAAGCAGTCCGATCCGAAGAATACCCGGTCTTCCACCTCATAACCGATGGTAAACAGCTTGGTCAGCACCTCGGTCCGGTAAATATCCGGCGTTCCCGGCGTGAGATCGATGTACATTCCCCCGCCGCTTTGATTCCTGCCCTGCTGCTGAAATTTACCGAATACCGCCAGGCATTCGTCACACCAGGGCCAGCTTACGTGGGCCAAAGCAAACCGAAGTCCCTCCACGTCCATCAGACATTCAAAGAGCGCGGGCCGGTTGAATTCCGACGACGGCTTGCCGTTCCAGAGGATCCCCGAGTGAAACAGGACGGGCTTTTCGTGATGAGCGATTCGGCGGTACACCTCCATGGCTCTCGGCTCTCCCGGAGGGGCGTCGATGCACATGATCTTGAAGCCCGCCGCGCCTTCCGAAACGGCCAGGTCCACCTGCGCCACAGCATCCGCTTCCAGCGGGTCGACCCAGTAAAACGGAATGACGCCCGGAACATTCGACCCCAGCTCCAGCACCCCTGACAGCCTTTCCGCCGGGGTAAAATCATACTCCTGGGAAAAGGTTTTCGGCGGCGCGCAGAACACCACTCCTCCCCCGCAGCCCGCTTCCTTAATCCGGGAAGCAAAGCCACCGCGGAGACCGGCATCCATTCCGGCCTTGCCCATCATGTGAATATGTCCGTCAATCATCCTCTATCCTCCGATTACAAAATCGCCGAAAAAGTCCGGCGAATGAAAATCCGGTTCCGGCAGCTCGATGGGCGACCAGCAGCCGTAATGGGGTCGCGGCGCCCGGTCCCCGCACTTATAGAAATTGCCTCGCGCCCGCCAGCCTCCCGCGGGCTGAAACCGCGGAAAATATTCTTGAAGAAATTCCAGAGGAATTCGCCAGGACACCTCCCAGGCGTTCTCGCCCCGCGCGGTTCGGACGTCAAACCGTTCCCGATATCCGGGAAGCACCACGTCGTTCCGGTCAAAACGGTCCGTTCCCAGGGTCAGGTACATGGCCCCCTCCGGGTTGAATTCCCAGTTGAGATATCTTGCGCTATGCTCCGGGTCCGGCATGAAAAACAGTTCCAGGCAGCTGTCCGTATAGACCAGGCCGCCATATCCCTCTTGGGTGACACGAACCAACTCCGTCGGTTCCGCGGAACGCAGACGCACCCGGAAGCAGTCTCCGCAAAAGGCCATTTGAGCCGTGGTCTCCGGTTTATAGTCCCCGCCCCATTGGGGCCGAAGCTGTGCCCAGGGAAAACAGTCCACCGAGGCGGTCGGCACGGCGTCCCAAAATTCCTCGGAAACCGAGCCGGGAGCTTCCGCCGGATCGCCGGCGGCGGAGCTCTCGTTCCTTATGATTTTTATTTCATAGCTTCTTTTCATTGAATTTCAATCCGATCTCCGCTTAAAGCGTGACCACCTGTCCGCTCTCCACGGACTGGTGGATCGCCGCCACTACCTTGGTATTCACCAGTCCGGCTCTCTGATCGGCCTCAATGGGAGTGCCGTCCTTCAGACAGTCGATGAAGTGGTGAACCATGAAGTTGGCGCCTCCGGTCGCTAAGCCGTTGATCTCCGTGCCCAGCGCGTGGACGTGAGAAAAGCTCTGGGCTCCGCCCAGCCGCAGCATCTGATCGTTGGTGTCGATGTACAGCGCGCCCTCCTCGCCGATGATCTCCATCTTCAGATCATATACCAGGGGCATGGTGTTGGGAAGCACCCAGCTGGAGGAAATCGTGGAATGCGTTCCGTCCTTGTAATTCAATACGGTCTGAATGGTATCATAGAGGTCCAGCCCCATGGAAACCAGCTTTTTCTTCGTTCCCACCGCATAGACGCTCTCCACCTCTTTGCCGCCGGACAGCCAGCTGATCATATCCACCATGTGCGGGAACAGGAACCAGCCTACGGACGACCCCTTGGACCAGGACAACAGCTCGGTGGGCACCCAGATGGTGTCATTCAGTCTGGCGTTGACATTGAGGACCTTACCCACGGCTCCGCCTTCGATCTGCTGTTTGGCGGAAACGAAGGGCAGGTTCCAGTGATTCTCAAAGGCCACCAGGCATTTCACCCCGTTTTTCTCGATGGCTTCCACCATTTCCTCGCACTCCTTGACGGAGGTGGAAAACGGTTTTTCGCAGAGAATGTTCACCTTGTGCTCCGCCGCGTAAACCACGGCGTCCCGATGCAGAAAGTCCGGCGTAGCCACGATGACCGCGTCCAGATTTTCCTTGTCGATCATTTCTTTGAAATCTTTATATGCGGGAACCGGATACAGCGGCTTGACCTTTTCCATAGCAGCATCGCTGAACTCGGAAAACGCCGCCAGCTCCGCGTAATGGTTCTGCGCCAGGGTATCCGAAAACATGGTTCCTCTGGTTCCCATCCCAATGACTCCAACTCTAATCATCTCTTGATCCTCCTTATTCTCGATCCGTATATTTGATGTTAGCTTTTAACTTCCCTCTACTGCTTTACCGCGCCGGCCGTCATTCCGCTGACCAGATGTTTCTGCAGCAGCAGGAAGAGAATGACGATGGGCAAAGCGATGATCACGCCGCCGGCCATCAGGTCCGTCCAGTTGGTGGAATATTGCCCCACCGCCGTCTCGGCGATGCCCACGGGCAGCGTCCACAGCGAATACTTCTGAACGAAAATGCTGGCGAACATGTACTCGTTCCAGCCGTTGATGAACGAGAAGATTCCCGTAGCCACCAGCCCCGGCATGGTCAGAGGCATGATGACGGTAAAAAACGTCCGCAGCTTGCCGCAGCCGTCCACGCTGGCCGCCTCGTCCAGAGACTTGGGAATGCTGTCGAAAAAGCCCTTCATCATCCAAGTGCAGAACGGAACGGAAAACGTGGTATACGCGATGACCAAAGCAATGTGCGTGTTGAGCAGGTCCATGCTGTTGAGCAGCACGTACAGCGGCACGATGAGCAGCGATCCCGGCAGCACCTGGGTCATGAGAATGACGTAACTCAGCGCTCCCCTCCCCTTGAATCGGAACCGGGACATCCCGTATCCGCCGAAGGTGGCGATCAGCAGGGAAAACACGGTGGTGGCGCAGGCCACGATGATGCTGTTCATGGCCCAAGTCCTCATGTTGAAGTTTCTCGAATCGCTGAACAGCATATCCTGATAACCGGACATGGTCGGCTCCTCGGGAACGAAATGAGGCTCGATGCTGTAAATCTCATTTGCCGGTTTAAACGAGGTGGAGATCATCCAGGTGAAGGGGAACAGCGCAAAGGCGCAGATCAGAACCACCAGGAGAACTACGACGACCGTTGTCCATTTCTTTCTTTTCATCAGTCGTTCTCCTCCTTGTTCAGCCTCTTTAAATAGAAGTAGGTGAAGACCGCGCTGACCACCAGCATGATCATACCCGCCGCCGAGGCTTTGCCGAAATCAAAGTATTTAAATGAAGTGTGATAGATAAATATGGTGAGCATCTCCGTGGCCTGTGAGGGACCCCCTCTGGCCAGAAGATAGACGATTCCAAAATCTTTGATCGTCCAGATGATCAGCAGCAGGAATACGATGATGGAAACCGGCTTCAAAAGAGGCCAGGTGATTTCCTTAAACTGCTGCCACGGCTTGGCGCCGTCCACCCGGGCCGCTTCGTACAGCTCGCTGGGGATCCCCTGCAAGCCGGCCAGAAGCATGATCGCAACGAAGGGAAACCCCTTCCAGATTCCCACGGCCATGGCGGCCGCCAAGGCGATCTTCGGGTCGTTCAAATAATCCAACGGCTGCTGAATCATGTGAAAATTCATCGCCAAATAATTGATAATTCCGTAATCCTTATCGTACATCAGCATCCAGACCAAGCACGCTACCACTTCGGGAATGGCCCACGGAATGATGATCAGCGCCCGGGCAATTCCTCTTCCTCTGAACGGAACATTCAGAAGAACCGCCGTGAACAGACCGAGCAGAAACCGAGCCGCTACCGTTACCACGATATAAATGACGGTAACCGTTACCGAATTGAGAAACGCGTCGTCCTGAAATACTGATATGTAATTGTCTAAGCCGACCAAAGGATGCCCCGCCGGATCCGGCTTGGGCATATACCAGTACTGTACGCTCATCAGCGCCGCCTTCGCGATGGGATAGGCTAAAAACACCACCATCACGATGACCAGCGGTGCCACGAACGCGTAACCGGCCGCTTTGTCTCCCAGCTGTTTCTTCTTAAACATAGGCCAACGATCCTTACTTTTTAAATAGTCCGGCAGTCATATCACCCGCCTGCCGGACCGGTCGTCTTTGGGTTATAGAGAATTAGCTCGCGTTATTTATCCATAACAGCTTTGCATTCCGCGGCCGCCGCGTCCAGAGTCTTCTGCGCGTCCTCACCGGAGGTGAACATCTTCTGGCAGGCGTTGATCATGATCTGATTCAACTCACCCTGCTGAGCGATGAACGGATCGGATACCTGCGGAGCGTAATCCTGCAGGAAGTCTGCGAACAGGCTGGATTCCGGATAAGCCTCTTTGTATTCGTCGCTGCCGGAGTAAGCCACGCTGGCGGGGATCATTCCGCAGTCAGCAGCCAGCTTCTGCGCTTCGTCGGAGGTCATCCACTCCATGAATTCCCAAGCCGCTTCGGGGTTTTCACAGTTCTTGGACAGGCACATTACCAGCGGATACATGGTGGGATTGGGCTTATAAGTCTGGCCGTTGTATTCCACCGCGGGAGCCGGGATGATGCCGATGTCGCTCATGTCCACATCGTCTCTTTCTTTGCACATTCCCACAAACCAGGGGCCGTCATAGTTGAAAGCCGCTACGCCGTTCCAGAAGTATTCTCTGGAATCCTTCTTGTCAGGGGCGCCTTTGCCCAGCTGCTCGGTGAGCAGGTAGTTCTGCCATTCCTTGGCCGCCCAAACGTTCTCCGGGCTGTTGACCTGAATGCTGGCGGAATCGAAGGGACCGGTTTCCCCGTTGGGGAAGTACAGGCCGTCGGATACCGGACGAGCAACCATTCTGGCCCATTCGGAAACGACGAAGGCGTGAGAGCTGTTGAGAACGCCCATGCCGAAAATGCCTTTTTCCTTCAGGGTTCTGGACGCCGCCACGAAATCATTCCAGGTCTTGATATTGTTGGCGTCGATTCCGGCGTCGTTCAGGATGGATTTTCTGTAGAACAGAGCCGTGGTTCCCCAAGCGTAATTGGAAAGCGCCAGGGTCTGGCCGTCGAATTCACACATGTCCTGGCCGGTCAGCTGAGTCTTGTAATCCTTGTCGCCTATGTACTCGTTCAGGTCCACGAAAACTCCTCCGTCGCGCAGTGCGTTGTAGGATGCTACGTTTTCCGGATAGACCTGCATGATGTCGGCTTCGTTGTTGCCCATGATTTCGGTGGTCACGTTGTCCCAATAGTTCGCGTAACCGGAACCGTAGATTTCGATCTTCACATTGGGATGCGTGTCTTCATAAGCCGCTACCAAAGCGTCGATCGCCTTCTGATGAGGCTCCTCCACGTAAACGGAGGTCGCAAAGGACAGAGTGATCTCCTCGCCGCCCTTATCCTTGTCACCGTCGCCTCCGCCGCCGCAAGCCGCCATGGACATTACCATCGCCGCGATCAACAGGAACACCAACACTCGTTTGATGCCTTTCATACCTTTCATTTTCTCTCCTCCTCATTTTCACTGATACCACATATTCTCAAAATGTGATATACTAATAGCCGGATTAAAAGCGGAACATTCCAGCTAATTATTGGTTATATTATATCATTTCTGATTAGTCAGATTCTTTAGCGGATTGGTCATAAAGTTTGTACAAAAGGACACTATCAAATGTTTAAAGCGACTCCTCTCAGCGAGACCATTCATATCGACAGCCTCTACACCCTGCACTGCTTCGATTATACGAAGGATTTCACCTTCATCGGAGAGCGGCACAATTTCTGGGAACTGGTGTACGTGGATTCCGGCGAGGTGGGGCTGATTTCCGAAAACACCGGCTATCACCTGAAGCAAGGCGAGGCCTTTTTCCATAAGCCCAACGAATACCACAACATCTGGGCGGACCGAAAATTTGCCTGCGTGATCGTGATCACCTTCGGAGCGCAGAGCGAGGCGATGAAGTTTTTCGAGGGCAAGATCATTCAGGTAAACGATTCTCAAAAGCAGCACATTTCCGAGATTCTGAAAGAAGGGCTGCAAGCCTTTGCCGAGCCTCTGGATATTCTGGATCAAAAGCGGCTGATCCTCTCTCCGGACGCCCCCTTCGGCTGTGAACAGCTGATCAAAACCCATCTGGAACAGCTGCTCATTGAGATGGTCCGCACCAACACCACCTTGAAGAAGGATACCCGAATCTCCGAGAGCGCCAAGCGCCACAACGAGGACCTGATCGTGGAAAAAATAATAGAGATCCTGCGGGAAAATTTGGGTTCGCAGGTCACTTTGGATGAAATTTCGCAGGAAATCGGCTTTTCCAAATCCTATGTCAAAACGCTGTTTAAACGATCTACCGATATGTCCGTCATGCAGATGTTCACCAAGATGAAGATCGATCGAGCCAAAAAGCTCATCAGCGAGCAGCGGTATTTCATGACGGAAATCAGTGAAATGCTGGGATTTAATTCCGTGCATTACTTTTCCCGAACCTTTAAAAAAATTACCGGAATGTCTCCCAGCGGCTACGGACAATCGGTCCGTAAAAAGGCGCTGCTTTAGAGTTGTCTTTTTGTGCAAATTTCACAGCCGATCTGCTAAAGAATTTCAAAAGCTTATATTATACACTTTGGTTGGACAATAATATAGTCAGAATATTTCGTTACCGGCCGAAGTTCCACTCCGACCGGAGTTTTGCAGTCTGTCTGGAAATGCCAGAGAAAGGAGACCTCTATGGCAATACTGGTAACCGGCGGCGCCGGATACATCGGAAGCCACACCTGCATCGAACTGCTGAATGACGGGCAGGAAATCGTGGTAGTGGACAATCTGTGCAACAGCAAAGAGGAGGCGCTGCGGCGCGTGGAGGCAATCACCGGAAAAAAGATTCCCTTCTACCGCTGTGATGTCTGTGACAAGGAGGGGCTGCGCAAGGTGTTTTCCCACCACCCCATCGACGCGGTCATCCACTTTGCCGGTTTGAAGGCCGTGGGAGAATCCGTCCGGATTCCTCTTCGGTATTACGACAACAACCTGCGTTCCACCCTCAATCTTTTGGAGGTAATGGAAGAGCTGGGAGAAAAGCGGCTGGTGTTCAGCTCCTCCGCTACCGTTTACGGTGATCCGGCCACCGTTCCCATCACCGAAGATTTTCCTCTCTCCGCAACCAATCCCTACGGACAGACGAAGCTGATGATCGAACGGATTTTAAAGGACCTCTGCAAAGCCGATCCCTCCTGGAACGTCTCCCTTCTTCGCTATTTCAACCCGGTAGGCGCTCACGAAAGCGGCCGCATCGGCGAGGATCCCAACGGCATTCCCAACAATCTGGTCCCTTATATTACACAAGTTGCCATTGG
>CAUHLX010000054.1 GCA_959606705.1 uncultured Bacillota bacterium
TGGCGAAGGGTGTCGATCCGGAGATCATCCAGGGCCTGAAAGACAACTTCAACGGCGAGTGCTGTGAAGTAGGAATGTATCTGGCGATGGCCAGAGTCGCACATAGAGAAGGTTATCCTGAAATCGGCATGTACTACGAGAAGGCCGCTTATGAAGAAGCGGAGCACGCCGCGAAGTTTGCGGAGCTGCTGGGCGAAGTGGTGACCGATTCCACCAAAAAGAATCTGGAGATGCGGGTCGACGCTGAAAATGGCGCCTGCATGGGCAAGAAAGAGCTGGCCACCAAGGCGAAGCAGCTGAATCTGGACGCCATCCATGATACCGTTCATGAAATGGCGAAAGACGAGGCCCGCCACGGCTGCGCGTTCGAAGGTCTGCTGAACAGATACTTCGGCTAGAATAGAGTAAGCGTCAAATAATAGGTTGCAAGCGCTCCGCTGCGGACTCTGAGAGCTCAGCGGAGCGCTTGGTGCTTTAAGCGCTTCGAGCGCTTCGGACCTTTGGCACTTCGAGCGCTTGGTGCTTTGAGCGCTTTGGACCTTTGGCGTTTCGGACCTTTGGCACTTTGAGCGCTTCGCACGCTTAAAACCTACTTTTTCGACTTTTTAAAAGAAAATCGTAATTAAGGTCGAAAAAAATGTAAATTTAAGGTGAATATGTTAGCTAAACAGCCTGTATCGCGACTATTTCTCGTTCTTTTCGGCTTTTTATGATAAATTTTAAAAATAGGGCGAAATTAGCCCTTTCTTTTCGACCTATTGGAATCATAATCTAAAAAAAGTCGAACGGTAGCCTTGAACGCTAGTCTCGAGAACGTTAGTCTTGAACGCTAGTTTCGAGAAGGGTAGCCTTGAACGCTAGTCTCGAAAACGCTAGCCTTGAACGCTAGTCTCGAGAACGCTAGCCTTGAATACTAGTCTCGAGAACGTTAGCCTTGAACGCTAGTCTCGAAAACGCTAGCCTCGAACGCTAGTCTCGAGAACGGTAGCCTTGAACGCTAGTCTCGAGAACGCTTGCCTTGAATACTAGTCTCGAGAACGGTATCCTTGAATACTAGTCTCGAGAACGCTAGTCTCGAACACTAATCTCAAGAACGCTAGCCTCGATCGGCAGTCTCGAGCGCTAGTCTATGGTCATTCCAACCACCTCCTCACGCCCTGACCGACGCCGAATCCGTGGTCTCGGCCGCAGACTAATTTGACACTTATAAAATAGATGTAAATCAATATGGTAATTGATACGAAAGCCCCTGTTTTTCATGAACCTTGAAAGACAGGGGCTTTATTATGTACGGCATCCTCCGTCGATTTCCGCCCTTATGAGATTTACAAATGTTCCCAAATAGGATATAATAATTGTGGGAAGAAGGAGGGCGCTCCATGAGAAATTACATAAAAACGCCGCTGAACAACGTCTTGACCATCGACAATCTGGTAAGTCTTCATTACTTTGAATATGCCCTCCATTTTAAGGGGCAGGGAGAAAGTCACGATTTCTGGGAGATGGTCTATGTGGACTGCGGCATGATCGAGGTGACGGCGGACAACGAAAAGTGTTATCTCAAGCAAGGACAGGCGATCTTCCATCCGCCCGGCGAATACCACAACATCTATTCCTTTCGCGATTTCACCAACGTCTTCATTATCTCGTTTTATAATCATCAGCTGGAGGAGAAGTTCTTTCGCGGTACGGTCTTTCGACTGGATGACCGGGATCGGGACCTGATCGCCGAAATCCTCAGCGAAAGCCGCAAGCTGTTCTCCGACCCCTTGGACATTATGGACCAGACCAAGCTGCACAAGCGGGAGGATGCCCCCTTCGGATGTGAACAGTTTCTCCGCGCCGCGGTGGAGCGTCTGCTCATCAGCATTCTGCGCAACCGCACCGTCGTAGATGAGGATAAGAAGATCAGCCGGCTGGTCAAGACCAACAACGAACAGTATATCGTGGACAGCATTCTGTCCCTCCTCAACGAAAACCTTTACGGACACGTCACCCTGGATGCGCTTTGTAAAAAAGTCTCCTTTTCCAGAAGCTACATGGAAAAGCTGTTCAAGAAAAATACCGGTTTCAGTATTTTAAACTACTTTAACAAACTGAAAATCGATGAGGCCAAGCGCATGATCAGCGAAGGCAAATACTCCGTCACGGAGATTTCCCAAGCGCTCAATTTCAGTTCCATTCACTATTTTTCCAGAGTATTCAAGACCTTTGCCAAGATGTCCCCCTCCGAGTACGACAAATCGGTAAAGCTTCGCGGCCTTCTCTAACCGAACTCCTCGGAAGAACCACGAGAAATCGTCCGTACTTGTTTTTCGGAAACAAAAGAGCAAATTAGATAAAACAAGCCTCCTATTGTGTAAATACAAAAGAATTCAGAATCTTTATAATTTAAAGTAAGATCGAATGTATCGATTTTGTTATGAGGAAGAGAAAAAGAGGTTGATTCAGAAAGGAGAGACTTTTCATGAAGATGAAACGAAAAAAATTATGGATCCTCTTCCTGTGTCTGGCGCTGGTATTTTCACTGGCAGCCTGCGGAGGCGGCGGTGATCAGGACAAAGGCAGCGACGACCAGGAAGGTCTGGGCGACATCTCCACACTGGAAAAATGGGGAGAGGCGGTCAAAGCGCGCTCCGACGGCAATGAGATTACGGTAGCCATGGCGGCCCATCCCTCCACGGATGCTTTCAAGAGCATGGAGAAGGAATTTACCGAGCTGACCGGAATCAAGGTCACCTGGGATATCGTAGAGGAAACCAACCTGAAGAATAAGGAACTGCTGGACGCCACCGGCGCAGGCAGCTACGATGTCTTCATGGTGGATGCCTTCTGGATGAGCGAGTACGCTTCTAAGAACGTTCTGGCTCCCATCTCCGATTTTGCGGAGAACGACGCCATTACCCCTCCCTGGTTTGACTACGAGGATATCATGCCGGCCTATCGCAACGGCATCGCAGGAGCCGGCGGCGTAAACTACGGGATTCCCACCGCAGGCGAAACCCGTTTCATCGCCTATCGCACCGACCTGTTCGAAAAGTACCAGAAGGAACCGCCCAAAACCATGGATGAATTCCTGGAGCTGGCGAAATTCTTCAATGGCAAGGAAGATGGTCTGTACGGCGTTTCCATGAGAGCCCAGAGAGGCACTCACTTCGCATCCGGCTGGATGAGCCTGATGTATAATTTCGGCGGCGGCTTCATGGATCAGTCCACCATCGGCAGCGACCATGTGGACATCACCTGCACCACCCCCGAAACCGAACAGTCCCTGCAGTTCTTCATCGATCTTTTGAAGAACGCGCCCCCCGATGTGGGCACCTACACCCACGAGGAAGCGCTGGGCGCATTCATGGCTGGCAAGACCGCCATGTGGCTGGACGCCACCGCTCTGGCCAACCAGATTACCGACCCGCAGAAATCCACGGTTGCCGATAAAGTCGCTTTCGTGCCCACGCCTACCGGCCCTGCCGGAGACGGCGCGGCTCTGGCCGGCTGGAATCTGGCCATCCCCACCTCCAGCAAGAATCAGCAGGATGCCTGGGCGTTCATCACCTTCATGGCCAGCAAGGAGAAATCCATAGACTACGTGAAGGCGGGCGGCGTACCCACCAGAAGCTCCGTATTCGAGAACGAAGAGCTGGCGGCGGAAAATCCGTCCTTCCCGGCTCAGAAGGCCGCTCTGGAATCCGCTAACGGTCTGGTGGAAAAGGGCCTGTCCTGGATTCCTCAGGAGGAGCACATCAATCAGATTCTGGACATCACCGGCGGCTACGGCAGCTCCGCCCTGGCCGGCGATATCGGGATCAAGGAAGCCTGCGAAAAGATGCAGAAGGATGTGGATGATCTGGTGAACAACTAAGCGAGTCACCGGTCCCGTCCGCGAGACGGCGGCGCTGTCCGCACACGCGACCCATCGAGACAATTTTCACGACAATTGACAGGATTGCGTCCGAGTCCGGGCGCAATCCTGTTTCACAAACACCGGACAGCTCTATTTTCCATTATACAGCGAAGCTCCCTCTCCGCCGGAACGGCTGAAAGGAGGAGATCATGAAACAAATCAGAGAAAAGAAAAACAACTGGGTTTCCGATTATCTGAGTCGGAATCCCCACACAAAATACATCGCCCCCGCGATGACGGCTCTGTTTCTGCTGTCCATCGTTCCCACGTTCTTTCTTATGGTGGTAAGCTTCACCAACTATCAGCTGGGGTGGGACTTTACCAGAGCCAAATTGGTCGGCTTCAAAAACTATATTCGTCTGTTCTCCGGAGCGGATCCGGATTTCTGGCACTCTGTTTTCATCAGCGTGCTGTTCATGATTCTGGCCACCGCAATTGAAATGGCGCTGGGTTTTCTCATCGCACTGCTCCTGAATTCCTCCGAATTCAAACTGAAACCGCTGATCATCGGCATCCTGATCATACCGCTCACAATGACTCCGTCCATCGCGGCACAGATGTGGAAGCTGATGTTCAACGCCGAATACGGAATCATCAATTACATTTCAAATCTGCTGTTCGGGCTGAAAGTGATCTGGCTTTCCGACAATCTGGCCTTCTGGTCCGTGCTGATCGTAGATATCTGGCAGTTTACGCCATTCGTCGCCTTGATTATCTACGCCGGTCTGCGCTCCATCCCCGATGAGCCTTACGAATCCGCGATGATCGACGGAGCCAGCGCATTCCAGACGTTTTTCTATATCACCATTCCCATGATGAAAAAGCTCATTTATCTGGCACTGCTCATGCGGGCCATCGACGCGCTCAAGCTCTTCGACACCGCGTTCGTACTCACCCAGGGCGGTCCCGGCAACGCCACGGAATTCCTGAGTCTCCATGTCTACCGACTGGTCAACGCCCAAAACGGGATGATCGGACGAGGTGCGGCGGTGGCTATGGTTCTTTTGGTCATCGTCAGTGTGGTGAGCAACTTCCTGATCAAAAAACAGAGAAAGGCGGCTGATCTGCTATGAGTGGAACGACAATGAAACAACCGCGTATCGGCAACGCAAAGCGAAACAAGGCGCTGCTTTCTTTCGGAAAAGCCCTGGCGCTCCTGGTCCTCTGTATTGGCGTTCTGTTTCCTTTCGTATGGATGATCATGGTAAGCTTCCGTTATAAGGCCGATATCTTCAATCCCGGAAACATCTTTGCAAAGCTGACCCTGGCAAACTATGAGAGCATTGCTCAAAGCGGCATCGCCGTATACTTTGTCAACAGCGCGGTGGTGGCGGTGTGCACTACCCTGATTTCTCTGGCGCTGGGCTCTCTGGCCGCTTACGGCTTCGCGCGGTTCGATTGGCCTAAGAGAGAAGGCCGCGCTTTCTGGGCTTTGTCCCAGCGTTTTCTCCCCGGAATGGCGGTCATCATCCCCTATTTCGTCATGGGAGTATTCTTCAAGATTCTGGATACCCGGATTCTGCTGATCATCTGTTATACCACGTTCAACATCCCCTTCACCATCTGGATGATGCGCGGTTTCATCGAGGACCTGCCCAAGGAATTGGAGGAGGCGGCCTTCGTGGACGGCTGTACCCGTTTTCAAACCTTGCGGAAGATCATACTGCCGCTGGTGCTCCCGGGCATGACCGCCACCGCCATCTTCTGCATCATCAACTCCTGGAATGAATTTGTCTTCGCAAATTTCCTGACCAGCATCCACGCGAAGACGGTTCCCACCTCCGTGATGATGTATCTATCCGTTTCCGGCGTGAAATGGGGAGAAATGGCGGCGACCGGGGTACTGGCGGTACTGCCGGTACTCATTTTCGCCATCTCCGTACAAAAGTATATGATCCGTGGCCTTACCTTCGGAGCGGTAAAGGGATAAGCAATGGAATCGGGATTCGAAAGGGGACTGCTCCCGCGGCAGTCTCCTTTTTTCGTTCCTTATGCAATCCTTATTTGCCATCCAAATTTCTCCTTGCTATAATGAAAGTAATCAATCAGATCTTCCAAAAAAACAAAGGAAACAAGATCCAGGAGGAAAAAATGAAAAGAGCACCGAAGAAATTTTTCGCGGCCTGCCTGACAGCCGTCATGGTACTGAGCCTATCCGCGACTGCCTTTGCGGCGGAAACCAAAACCTATACTCTGAATACCTACGGGGACGTTGATCAGACGATGACCGTCACCCAGGTCCTCGCGGACACGGTAGCCGGAAAAATAGGAAACGGCCCGCAAGCGCCTACGATTCAGGTAGGTTTGAACGCAAGGATCACCTACGCTTTTGAATCCTATGGTATGAACGTCTACGATGAGAAGGACAACCGGGTCTGGGAACAGGATGGCGTTCTTCGTGTGGTCAGCGATCAGGCGGTCAGCAGCGATGAGGAAGGGATCACCAAATATGCCAAAGGCTATACCGTTGAATTTACGGCGCCCGGGACCTATAAGGTCGCCTATATCAGCGAAGGAAACACCTGGAACTGCCCGGTGACGCTTCAAGTGGTGGATGGTGACGCGCCGCCCCTCACAACGCCGCAGCCGCCCGAAAACGGCACTTCGGCGCAGACCCCGGCCTCCGGTGATCAAGAATTTCCTCTCACCGCCAGTGCGGTAACCACCAGCTCCAAGGTTCTGGTGAATGGTTCCGCGGTAGAATTCGACGCTTATAATATCGGCAATCACAACTACTTTAAACTGCGGGACGTAGCCCAGGTGGTAAGCGGCTCCGACAAGCAGTTTGAAGTGACCTGGGACAGCGAAAAAAACGCGATCAACCTGATCTCCGGTCAAGCCTACACCGCTGCCGGCGGCGAGCTTTCCAAGGGTGACGGCGCCGCCAAAAACGCCACGCTATCCACCTCCACGATTTATAAGGATGGCACCGTGGTACTGCTCACCGCCTATACCATAGACGGCAGCAACTATTTCAAACTGCGGGATTTGGGACAAGCCTTCGACTTCAACGTATCCTGGGACGCGGCCAGCAACGCGGTGACCATCGACACCACCTCCCATTACACCGTAGACTAAAGGAGTCCTCATGAACCCATTGATGAACGAACGAGAATTAAAAGCAGGAATGGAGGACCGTTATCCTCTCCTGGAGGTCAACCTGACCAAATTTCGCCACAACCTCAACTTAGCAGTGGAAACCTGCGCCCGGTCCGGCATCGGCGTGGCGGGTGTGATCAAGGGCTTTACCGCCCTTCCAAAGCTGGTAAAGCTCTTTGAAGGCAGCGGCTGCAAGCAGCTGGCCTCCTCCCGCCTGGAACAGCTTCAAGACGCCAGGGAGCTGGGAATCACCCTTCCGCTGATGCTGATCCGCATACCCATGCTGCGAGAGGTCCCGGAGGTCATTCGCCTGACGGATTACAGCTTGAACAGCGAGCCGGTGGTCATCGAGGCGCTGAATGCAGAAGCCGCACGGCAGGGAAAGCGGCATCGCGTGGTGCTGATGGCCGATCTGGGAGATCTGCGGGAAGGCTTCTGGGATTACGACGAGCTGGTACGGACTGCCGTGCATATCGAGCGAGATCTGCCGCATCTGGACTTAGCCGGCGTGGGCACAAATCTGGGCTGTTACGGCTCCGTTACAGCCACCCCGGAAAAAATGAACGAGCTCATCGCCATCGCGGAGCGGATCGAGGCGGAGATCGGCCATGAGCTGGAAATCATCTCCGGTGGCGGTTCCACGTCCTATCCTTTGATTCCCAAAGGGAAAATGCCGGCTCGAATCAACCACCTGCGCATGGGAGAACAGATCGAGCTGGCTTACGACGCGGTGGAATTCGATTACTTCGCGCTGGAGCAGGCCAAAGAGTTCTATCAAGATGTCTTTGTTCTGAAAGCGGAAATCATCGAAGTGAAAGAGAAGCCCACCCACCCGGTGGGGGTCCTGGCGGTGGACTGCTTTGGAAATGTAAACGAATATGTGGACCGCGGCATTCGGCGGCGAGCGCTGGCGGGAATGGGCAAGGCGGATTACGCCTACGTGGAACGGATCCGTCCTCTGGCGGAAGGGGTGGAGATCATCGGCGCCAGCAGCGACCATACCATCCTGGATCTCCAGGACAATCACGATGCGATCAAGGTAGGCGACGTCATGTCCTTCCTCCTCAGCTACGGGCAGGTGGTGATGGTCACCTCCTCCCGGTCGGTCAAGCTTCGATACGTGGAATAGGACCACGAGAAGAAAACGATTCCGTAACGGTAAAAAGGTTCTCCGAACCACATTTCTCAATGTGTCGGAGAACCTTTTTTCTAAGCTGTTATGCAACGGTTCCGTTTGGACGCCTCGCGGCAGGTTTCACTTCAATCACGATTCGAAGGTCTTCCATTGCTATTCCAAGGTTTCTCTCTTTTGAGTTCCACTCCTGGCTTTTCGCCGTCCGTTGGCCAAAATCAGAACGGCAGTCTCCTTTGCATAGGAGGTCGCCTCGCGGTAGAGCTGAAACAGTTCATATGGACGGAGGCCTTCCGTCTCGGCGGCGTCATCCATTTGGCCCGTTCCGTTCATTTCGGCAAATTCATCTGGCGCTGCCGCCTCGTCTGTCTCAGTTGTGCCGGCTGTCCGGTAAACGACTTCCCCCTTTACAATGGATAGGTTTCTTCCGATCAGTTCATCCAGACTGATCCGGTACAGGTCCGCGATCTGCGCCAGCATAAGATAGCTGGGCCGATTGGTCCCCTCCTCATATCGCGAGTAGGTGGAACGCTGAATTCCGATAGCGTCCGCCACTTCCTGCTGTGTCAATTTGTTCTTCTGCCGAAACCTCTTCATATTTCCGATTAGGGTATTTTTCATTCCTGCCCCCTTCCAATCGCCGTTCCCTCACGAATCCTCAGCCGTTACTGCTCCGTCTCATGGAAGTCCGCGTCCACATGCTCCACGGCTGCTTCCAGGATTTCATAATAAGCCCAGTGATCCGTGTTTACATCACTCAGCGAAATGCTGTAATTGTCCTTTGAATCTCTCACGGCCGATGCCAGAGGCTGACGCGAGAAGGCCCGATTCAGCATGGTGACCGCTTCGGCACGAGTGATTTTAGCGTCCGGACGAATGGTTCCGTCCTCGTAGCCGCTGAGGATCCCTTTGGCCTGCAGCTGGGAGAGATAGCCTTCCGCCCAGTGGCTGTCGGCGTCCGCGCTGGCGGAAATCCCTTCATTGGGCAGACTCAGATATTTCGCCACGATGGTGGCAAATTCCGCTCTGGTAATGTCCGTGTTGGGCTGGAAGCTTCCGTCTTCATAGCCGGAAATCAGACCCCTTGACACGCAGTAGTTGATATAGTTGGTATACCAGTCTTCCCAGACATCCGTCAAGGAACTATCGTAATTGCCATTGGCGTCATATCCGCCGATGAGCTGGGACATCATGGTCGTCACTTCGGCTCTGGTCACCTGACCGTCCGGACGGAAGGTTCCGTCAGGGTAGCCGTTCATGTACGTCGCATGCGTTCCGCCCTGCCGCTGGTACACCGCGATAAATTTTGTGCTTGAGCTGATTTTCTGTTCCTTCGGGTCGAGGACTGTCTTGCCGTCCAGCGACCAGCCCATGAACTGGTATCCGCTGTTTGCGGTTACCGTAGGCACCTTAGAAGGATAAGGCTTGTCCGCGGTCTTGGAGATCGACTCGGTCTTGCTTCCGCTGGTAATCCGGCCGTGACTGCCCACATCATAGGTCACCGTCCAGTCATTGGAGACGGATCCGCCACCGCCTCCGTGTCCACCGGTAGAGGGGGGCGGCGTCACAGGCGCCGTGGGAGCGGCATTCCCATAGGACGCCGGTCCGGCCCCCTGTGCGTTCACCGCGTTCACCGCAAAGTAATACTGTGTTCCGTTGGTTCCGCTCACCGGCCGGGTCAGTCCGGACTGTGTGGTTCCCGGTGCCACATCCGTAACGATGCTGGAGCTGGAAACCGTGATGGCCTCGGTGGTCACTGCCGCAGTCGTGATGGAAATCCCGCCTACGGTCAGGGTCCAGGTGCCATCGGCATTCTGCGCCAGATATTGATTTTGATCCGCCGTGGGGAATTGGATTTGATCCACTCCGCCGGCGGTCGGGTAGGTTACTACGGTGCTGGGTGTCGTGGTGATGGCCTCGTGGGTCACCGTAATATCGTACCACACGTTGTTGCTGCCCGGAGTTGCCGGAGCGTCCCACTTAATTGTAAACGTGCTGTCCCCCGTATCCGCGGTCAGATTTTGTACCGAGGAGGGAAGCGTCTCAAGGACATTGATCGCATAAACCGCGGAAACCGTGGCATTGCCGTTATTGCTGTCCGTGGCCCGAATCGTCACCGAAGCATTGGTTGCCTGGGTGGGCGTCCCGGAAATGATCCCGGTGGTGCCATTCATGGCAATCCCCGCGGGGAACTCTCCGGCTATTTTGTCGAAGGTGACGCCGGCGTTGTTTCCGCTGGCTGTGACCAGCTTGGACTTAAGATCGTAGTTTACCATAGCCGCGCCATAGGTGGTATTGATGGTATCTCCCGTCAGACTGAACGCGCCGCCCACAGAGACGGACGCCGCCGGACTGGGGTTCTTTTTGTCCGTGGTATCTTTGGCATATCGAACCTGATAAGTCCCCGTGCCCAGCCCGGTGATTTCCGTTGCGCCCGAGGTAACCTTAGTCCAGTGTGCTCCGCTGTCGCTGCTGAATTCCATCGCACTGGTCACATTGCCGATTTTCCCGTCACTGCTCCCGGGCCCGCTAATGGCCTGGGCGGTGATTCCCGTAGGTGTTGTCTGGGTTCCGGGCTTTACCTTAATGCTCACCGGAACTTCCACTACTGCCGCGATACTGGCGTTGGAAACCGATACGGTCGCGTTATATGTAGTGGTTTTATAGTTACCGTTCCCATCTGCTTCCAGATCCAGCGCATCAATTCCAGCTTTCGTCGGCTTGACTTTGATCTGTTGAGCCGATCCCGTACTCAAAGTGGCAATCGACGTAGACGCCAGCTGGAACGCACTAGGGCTAGTCCCCCCTAACGTCAGCGTGATCTCTCCAAGCCCTTTCAAACCACTATTGGTCACGGTGAGATCCAGGCCTTGATTACTGGCCAAATCGCCGTAGTTTACCCCTGAAGTCCCGCCGATCGCAATTTGATCGGTCGCTTCGATCGCGTAATCCACCGCAATGTTTCCGGTTCCATCCGTTGAAAAGCGTTCATAATAATACTTAGTAGTACCGCCGAAAGAACGATTGGACATCGCATAAATGATGTATTTCTCATTAGGCGACAGCTTTAACTGATTCCCAGTTAGCTTTGTTCCGGAGCTGCTAGCATCTGCGGTTCCACTATAAGCGCAAACATTTTGAGTGATATCTGTCAGCCCTGCGCCATATGCATCTACGAACCCATGTCCTCGCATGTTAAAGGAATAAAATCCAACGAGCCCTCCGTCCATCTCGATCATAGCCGAAAATTTGCTCCTTCCACGTTGCATTTCGGTCTCGTCTACATCTCCGGAGCCATCATCATCCACTTCATTTTCTTCTATTATGTAAAATCCCATTTCTTCTCT
>CAUHLX010000055.1 GCA_959606705.1 uncultured Bacillota bacterium
GGCCACATAGATATTCCCCGGCCCCACCACCTTGTCTACCTTCGGCACCGTTTCCGTGCCATAAGCCAGCGCCGCCACCGCCTGCGCTCCTCCCATGAGAAAGAGCCGGTCCACGCCGGCCAGCGCCGCCGCCGCCAGAATATTGGGATTGGCCCCGCCGCCCTTTGTTGGCGGAGTCACCATGATCAGCTCTTTTACCCCCGCAATTTTAGCCGGAATCGCGTTCATCAGCACCGATGAAGGATAAGCCGCCGTTCCCCCGGGGACGTATAAACCCACCCGGTCCAGCCCCCGGACTCTCTGCCCCAGAAGAACTCCGTTTTCCTTGGCGTCGATAAAGCCCTGCTGTTTCTGTCTCTGATGAAACTCTCGAATATTCTCCGCGGCGGCGGCCAAAGAATCCGCCAGCTGCGGATTGGTGGCCCGCATGGCCAACAGCGCCAGCTCCATCGTTTCCCCATCCACCTCAAAGGTTCCTTCTGCCTCAAAGCCGGACGGACAAGCGCCGTCAAACCTCCGGGTATACTCCGCCACCGCTGAGTCCCCTTCCTGGCGTACCCTTTCTATGATTTCGGACACCGCCCGATTGATGTCGGCGTCTCGTTCTCCCTCCCGTTCCCGCAGGGAAGCGATAAACTCAAACTCCGTCCTGCCGTCCGTTTCCACTCTCCGTATCATCCTTGCGTTCCCTCCTTCCGGGCGATCGCTTCTTCAAACTCGCTGATCAAGCCCTCGATTTCCTTCTTCTTCAGCTTTAAGCCGGCAATGTTCACGATCAGCCTGGCGCTGACCTTTGCCACATCCTCAATGACCTCCAGGCCGTTTTCCCGAATGGTACTGCCGGTCTCCACGATATCGATGATTCCGTCCGCCAGCCCCAGAATCGGCGCCAGCTCCACGGAACCCTCGATCTTCACGATCTCCACGTCCATTCCCTTCTGCTCGAAGAAGGCTCGCGCTACTTTCGGGTACTTCGTCGCGATCCGCTTGGTGCTGTAGCCGCCGTAGAAATCCGTTCCCTTTTTCACGGCCAGAGCAAATCGGCATTTTCCGAACCCCAGATCCAATATTTCATAAAAGGAGGACCCCATCTCCATGATGGTATCCTTTCCCACGATACCCACGTCACAGACACCGTTCTCCACATACGTGATCACATCCGCAGCCTTCACCAGCACCACTTCCAAGCTGCCTCCCCCGATGGGAAACACCAGCTTTCTGCCCTTATCCTTCAATTCCGAGCAATCGTATCCCATCTCTTCCAGACATGCTACCGTTACCTTTTCCAACCGCCCCTTGGTCAACGCCATGCGGACCGTCTGACGCTCCGATCGATTCTCCACTGTTCTATCCCTCCACGCCAACTTCAAGCTCACCCATCTCATCCACCACAATTATCTTGGGAATTCCCCTTCTCAGCGCATAGCCGCGGGCTTCCTCCAAATTCGAAAACACGCTGTTCTCACAGACCAGGCCCTGACCGCAGAGCCGGTCGATGCATTCGAACACCTTCAGTTCCATTTCGTGAGTCCCGTGGATCAGCACGTCAGGAACACTCTTGCTCACCTTTCCCGTATCCAGCAGAATCCGTTTGGCAAACAGATCGATGTTGACCCCGAAGCCCGTCGCGGGCAGCGATACGCCGAAATCACCGATCAGATTGTCGTAACGCCCCCCGGACAGCACCGGTTCTCCCAGTCCGTCCAGATATCCCCGAAAGATGACACCGGTGTAATATTCCGCGTAATTGACCAGACCCAAATCCACCATGACCCGATCCGCCAGCCCCATCTCCACCAAGCTCTCATATATGGATTTCAAATAATCCAGCACGGTTCCGGAACCATTCTCGTCAAACAGTGACCGCGCCTCGTCGAAGACCTCCGCCCCTCCGAACAAACGAGGCAGATATTTCAACGCCGCGGCGGCCTTGGACCCTTCAAACTGTTCCAGCAGATCGTTCAGCGCCGCGTAGTTTTTGCGCTCGATCAACGTGCGGATCTGCTCCCTGGTCTCGCCGTCCGTATCCAGACTTTCAATGATGGATTTGAAATAACCGATGTGGCAAATTTCAATGCGGAATTTCCGGTTGGACCCATTGCGCAGGCAGCGGGTAGCCAATTGTAAAATTTCCAGATCCGCTCTGGCGCTTCTGCTGCCGATCAGCTCCACACCCATCTGATAGACTTCATTACTCTTTCCCTTCATCGTGGGAACCGAGCGAAAGACCGGCTGACCGTAAAACAGCCGAAGCGGAAGCGGCTGGCCGGAAAGCCTGGTTGCCGCCAAACGGGCAATGGGGATCGTACAGTCCGGCCGAAGCACCATCAGCCGACCCTTGTGATCCGTCAGCTTGTGCATTTCCTCCTGGGGGAACTGCCCGCTGTTCTCGCAGAACACATCGTAAAATTCCATGGTCGGCGTCACCACCTCGTCAAACCCTCTGGATTTGAACAGGTCGTAAAACTCCGACTGAATCCGATTTCTCGCCTCACATTCTTCAAAAATCAGATCCCGAGTTCCTTCCGGTGTCATTCGATCGTATTTCATGGATATCAGACTCCTCCTTGCTTTTGCTTTTCTATTTTATCACGATAACACGTTAGCGCGCGAAAGTCAATAATTGATTCTATTTTGACCCGAAAAATAGTGTATCACAAATCGCCGGAATTCGCAAAACGAACCCTCCCTTCATATGATGAAAAAGCGGGATTACAGACCGGAGAAAGGATTTTCATCGGACTGTCGAACCGCTTTCCTCATCAAAGAAACCTTACCTTTTTAAAGATAGAATAGGAGTCTTTTTTATGCTTCAAATACCTGGAATCGACGTATCCGCCTACAACGGAGTCATCGACTGGAAAAAAGCCGCCGCCAGCGGGGTGCGCTTCGCTATGATCCGCGCCGGTTATGGCGGAAGTCTTCTGCAAAAGGATGAACAGGCGGATGCCAACTTAAAGGGCGCCGCCGAAGCGGGGATCGACACCGGAGCCTATTGGTTCAGCTACGCCCTGTCGGAAGCGGATGCCCGGACGGAGGCTCGCCTGCTCATGGAGGTGGTGAGGCCTTATCGTCTGACCTATCCCCTGTGCTTCGACTTTGAAGAAGCCAGCGCCGAATACGCTAAAGAGCGGGGAGTCACCATCGACCGTCAAACGGTTACCGCTTTCGCACGAGCTTTCTGCGACGAGCTGCGGAAGAACGGATGGTATCCCGCCAATTATGCCAACGCCGATTATTTGGCCCATTATTACGATCAGAACGCGCTGGCGGATATCGATCTCTGGTACGCTCATTACGCCAACGAGTTAAACCGAACCGACGCGGACCTGTGGCAGTACACCGACGCGGAAGACGTAGCCGGAATCAACGGACACGTGGATCTGGACTATGCGCTGAAGGATTTCCCTAAAATCATTCGTGAAAACGGCTTCAACGGTTTTGACAAACCTACCCCGGAAACCCCTCACTGGGCGGAGGGTGCCTACGAATTTCTCCACGAAAAGTTCGGTTTCGTGCTCTACGACAAGAATCTCAGCCGTACCGTCACCATGGGAGAATTAGTGGAGGTTTTGGCCCGTCTAAACGGTTATCAAAACCCCGCCGCACCAAAAACAGATCAATAAAGTTTCTAAAAAAAAGAGGGCGGCAATAAGAAATCGTTTGCCGCCCCTACATCACCGTTGACCGTCCAACGGTTTATTTTACTTTCCTCCGACAATTTTAAACGAGCCCCGGCCGCCGCGCTTCACCTCATAAAGCGCCAAGTCCGCCATCTGATATAGTTCATTGAAGGAAAGACCGGGCTTCGACAGCGCGACACCAATACTAAGTGTCAGCTTCGGATATTCCTTTGGCATCTCAATCTCCCCCATGCGCTCCAGGAGCCGTCGGCATCGGCGAGCCACGATCCCGTGGTCCGATACGTTCTTCATGTAGATAATAAACTCGTCCCCACCTAAACGCCCGATGATATCCTCATCGCGAAAGCTCGCGCGGATCTGCCCGGCCAGATTGATCAGCACCCGATCTCCCGTGAAATGGCCCAGCTGATCGTTTACGTTCTTAAACCAGTCCACGTCCACAATGATCAGGGCCCCTGATTCCGTCCCCGCCCGCAGATCGTCGGCGATGAGCCGCCGAGACGCGGCTGCGTTGTACACACCGGTCAAGCTGTCCTTTCTGGCTCGTTCCAATAAGCTTTCTCTCTCGGTGTGCTCCTCTTGGATATCCACCAGCTTGCCGATGCAGTACTCCGGTCTTCCACTCTTATCCCGGACCATCTTGACAGTGATTCGATACCAGCACACTGCTCGATCAGCGGTTTCAATCGGCTGTTCCCGGATGCCTCCGTTGGTCTCTTTGATCCGTTCGTAGAATTCCAGTTCCTCCCGCTCTCTGGCCCCCGCACTGCCTTCCTCCAGCATCTGCTTCAAGGTGCGGAAGTAATTCTTTTGAACCCGTTCCTTCCCAAACCGCTTCGCGCACGGATCGGAAAGAGTCAATTCATCCCGCGGATAGTCATATTCAAAGACATATTCGTTGGACAGTGCGCAAAGCTGCTCATATCGGTCGTTGGCCCTGGCGATTCGTTTGCCGCTTCGGCTTTTCAGATACAAAATACAAGCCATCAGCAGAATCAAAATCCCCGCAAATCCTGAAACGAACAGGAGAGCCTGCCTTGGATTTGCGTCAATAAAGGTGGCCAGCGTTACCTTTCCCACGGAAGTCATGGTATTCCGATAGATCATGGCCTGCAGCTCTTCCTCGGAAAGGCTTCTGACTGTTTTATTGATAATGTTGATCAGCCGCGGGTCCGCCGGCTTTGTCACTCCGATGCAGATGTTGTGCTGACGATTGGACTGGGGAATCAGAAGAAGGTTATCGTTTCCCAGTTCATTGGCATAGTATTGAATGGAGTAAGCGTTTCCATAACAGTAATCCGCCTTGCCTACGGCCACCGCCGCCACACAGTCGCTGACCGTCTCAAACCAATGGAGCTCCCCGATATAAGGGCCGTCGTATACGAAGCCTCTGGTCAACGCCAGCTTTTTACCGGCCAGCTGATTCGGATCCACGGTTTTGTTTACCGCCATCATCACCTGCGAGACGGCATAGGGTTTGGTCAGCGCCACATGGTATGCCCGGGCCAGATCATAGTCGTAACTAATTCCGGACGCGAGGTCCGCTTCCCCGTTGTTGAGCAGCTCCGCCAGCTTCGCCTGACTCGATACCCGGATAAACTCAAAGCGCAGTCCGGTTTTCTCCGTTAGATATGTAAAAAGGTCCTTGGATATCCCCGCCAATTCTCCGGTTTCATCATAATACTGAACCGGAGCCTTTCCTTCATCGATCCCAACCCTCAAGGTTCCCGCCTGATCAAGATAAGCCTGTTCCTCCGGTGTAAAATGCAGTTCCTCCTCTTGGCTCTCAAAATATTTATCGTAAAGGTTGATGGCAAAATAGGGGTCCGATTCGTTGATTTTGATCATTGCGTCGTTCAATTCGCCGATCAGTCCGGAGTTTCCCTTCGTCGCGGCAAAGTAAAAGGGCTTGGGATGAAACTTGGCGATGGTCCGCATTCCCTCCACCGGACTGATGTCCACATTGAGCATGGCATCGGCACGCCCTTCTGTCAGCGCTTGATACTGCCCTTCCGCCGTTCCGCAGCTCACCAGACGGGCGTTAATTCCGTCCATCTTGCAAAACTCCATTAAGGCCTCACTGTCCGACCCGGTTACCTGCTTCACCGCCACCCGCAGTTCGGAACGGGCGTGATAATTGGCCTCGTTGATTTGGGTATTCTCCTTTAATACGGATAATGTCAAATAGGCTGAGCCATAGCTGTATCCGGGAAAATCATAGGTTTGTGCCAAATCGCTGTTATAAACGATGCCACCCAGCAAATCCAGCTCCCCGTTCTTCAGCTGTTCCAGCATTTGGGTTAATACGTCGTTGATCTCACCGGGAAGCTCCACAAATTCGTACTCCCAACCGGTATACTGAGCGATCTCTTCGAGATACTCATAGGTATAGCCGGAATACTTTCCCGACGAATCCTTTTCCGTCAGTCCTTCCTGCATCGGAAAGCCTACCCGAACGATTCGTGTCCGTCCTGCGTCCTCTCCCGGATCATTGTTCGATTGGCCATACACCCCGGCAAACGGCTTCGGAAGGCATAAAGCCGTAAGAAAGAGGGACAAGCAGACAAACATTGTCACCATAGAATTGATGAGATCGCGTTTCCCTTTCATCGGCACCCTCCATTGTTTATTTGACCTTTATTATACTACCCCCTGCCGGAAATGAAAACAGCCCCGGTATTAAATCAGCTACTTTTTTCCAAAAACCAATCATAAAACGTGTCGAAATGTCATATAAAATCACAACAAAACAGAAGCGTGCATATTTTTTAATACACGCTTCTTCTCGTTAAGAGACGATCTTCTCTATTTTCGTAATGCTGCCCTCAAGACCCAGGCACGATAGGTTCCCCATTCGAAGTGCGTCCCGACTCATGGCCTTGCTGTCCACGATAAACTCGATCATGTTGCCGCTGCCATCGCTCCTGGGACAATACTGCCGCGTTTCATTGGTGTGCCGATTGCTTTTGATATCTCCCGTCATTACGGTAAACGTCTTTCCCGAGGAAAGCGTGACGCGGAAACGCTCTCCGCAGCCCCCCGCGTAGAAGGTCCCCAGCGCTACCAAATAATCGTCACCGATCATCCGGAAACCCTGTCCGTTGGTATATGCCTGCTGCTGGAGCTTCCACTGCTTCGAGGCCTGATTGGTGATACAGCGATAGTCCATATAAGATTTAAATGAAGTGTTGACCGTAGGAACGCTCATCGCTACCATCCGGCTCCGCGCCGCCCCTCTGGATGCCGAGGCTGTCAGAACTTGAGGCTTCGGTTTCGGTTTCGCTTTGATCAGCTTCGTCCCATTCTCCACCTCGCATCGAAGCGGTTTGATCTCTCCGTAGTTCTTTGCCGCGGCGTCCGCTCCCCCTTCGCTTCGGTCAGCTCGAATCCCAATCGCGCCGTCCGATTGCGACGTTATTACCATATTGCTTATGTCTTGTTTCTCCGCCGCTTCCACAGGATTGTCCGCAAATCCGCAGTAAAATACCGTGACAAGCGTCAATATTGAAATCAGCAGCAGCCGTTTATCTTCTTTATTAAAAATAATAATCTCCCCTTTACCCTTTTTGTTTTAAAATTGCTTCCTCATCTCCTTTACTAATTATTATGCTCGTACTGCCAATTTATACATTTGATCCGGGAGAAATTCTGTCGAAACCGGTCTCCTTAGAACAATTTCCCAATTTCCCGCCTGTTTTTTCAAGTCTCTGACAAGGGGCAGCCCCATATCAAAAAAATTTTATAGCAGATGAAAGCTCACGGAATTTGGCTTCCGGATGGAACCCGGATTTTTAAGCATCCGTTTCATGCACCGCTTGCCGCTGCCGGCGGTTTGTAACGCCTGCCGTGCCTTTTCATATTCTATATTAAGCAGATTTTATTCTGCCGTATGCTTCATCTTGTAAGGAGAATATGTAATGTTTCATATAGATAAACCGAAGACCGTCTCCGGCGCCGCTCTTAGGCAGCAGCCCGCGGCCGGCAATGGGAATGTCGCACAGACGAATATTCCTCTGCCGCTCTCCAGGCCGTTCCAAATGTATTCCGATACGGATATTACCGGTACGGCAGATGGAAATTCCGGACCGAACGGCCCGGAAAACTACTGTGATCTTGACTATACCAGTGCTTCGAGATATCGTTTGAATCGAGCGGATCACAACAATATCTTTCAGTTTTTTCTCACCGCGGAGGGCAGTACGGGCCCAGCCTATTGTCTGGATAAATTCAAGGATGGTCCTTATGGGGACGTTCCTTATCAAAGCGGCGCCTTTGAAACGTTTTTCCCTGACGCCACCGTCAGACAGAAAGCGATGACTGGCTGGATCCTCGCCAACACCTATCCCACGGTTTCAGCCGCCGAAACGTTCGCTTTGGCGGGCGTTGACCCTTCCACGTCACCTGTATTAGACGATAATGACGCTTATGCGGCGGTTCAAGTAGCGCTATGGGTTCTTCTCGGACAAATCGCACCGAGTGAAGTGGAATTTTTAGAGTGCTCCACAGGGACGGATCATCCGAAATCGGCTAGGCTTCGCCAAACCGTTTTGAATCTGATCGATATGGCCGGCGCCTATGCGGACGCCGCAGCCTCGAATTCGAACGCCTTGCCCGCGGGAACCGGGTGCTGTCCCGCCAACTGCGGTCAAAGCCTGGTCCGATGCTGCAATACGGGAACGATTCCAGCGGATGCGGCGACGCCCTATCTGGTTTTTCAGGGGTGTCCCAATGAGGTAAGAAGCATTTGCGGTCGCCTTTTGGTCGGCCCGTTCCGCCTGCGATCCAATTTCACCGGTACGCCCAGCATCACGATTGAACCGGTGTGCATGTGTGACGGCGAATTTTCCGCGGATTATATGGATTTCTGCGGGAATCCCCTCACCGCCCCTACGATCGGCCAGGAATTTTACCTTGCGATCAGAGCGGGATACGACTGTTTTTGTTTTAATGTGAGAGCTTCCTTCCGCGGCACGGTCACGCGGGTGATAACGATGGGGCCAACCAGCACGGCTTTAAACTATCAGCCCATTGGCAAGGCTTATGCGGATCTCGAAACGACAGTTACGGCCACGACCTGTGTCTGTGTGACCGTTCCTTCCTGTTCGTATGGCTCTTGTACGGAAACGGATTGTTCTCTGCCCACAATCAGTATCTCGAACAATAACAACAACAATAATAACAATCACAACGACTCCGGCGGAGGATTTCCGGTGATTCCCTGTTGGTATCCTCCATATTCGCCTTATCCGCCGTTCCCGCCTTATCCGCCGCAACCGCCCTATCCGCCGCAGCCACCTTATCCGCCCTATCCTCCATTTCCGCCCCAGCCGCCGTTTCCACCTTATCCACCTCAGCCGCCGTATCCTCCATTTCCGCCAAAACCGCCCTGTCCGCCGGAGCCCCCTTGTCCCCCTCCCTGCCCTCCGGCCCCACCATGCTGTCCGCCGGCTCCTCCTTGCCCTCCGCCTTGTCCGGCACCGGACCCCTGCTGTCGTCCGAAGCCGCACATCAATTTTAACTGCCGGATTGGGCCCTGCAAGCCACAGCCGAAAAACTGCTGCCTCCCTTGCCCGCCGAAATTATGTGTGAGCTCTAACCCGTGCTGCCGCAGTTCGAAGCCTGGCTGTAAAAAGAAGAAATAAATCAAATGAGGGTGCTGCAAAACAGCCCCTGAAAAAAAGCATCTCAAAAGAACAGAAAGAGTTCTTTGAGATGCTTTTTTATGATGAAGCGCTATGCTCTCGTCAATAATTAGATACCGCCCGGATGTTTTGGCCAATTCCGATCTACTTTTGCAGCTACGCTGTGAAAAATCTGCTTCCTTTCCATTTGCGACCCTCTCATTTTCCGCTGCTTCTCAATACGTTCCGGTTTCCGATCCCTTCTCCTTCCCCGCCATCACCAGCTTGGCAAATCCTGCGTAGCTGTAGTCATCGTCACTTTTCATATCGTCGGAAATCTTATGAAAAAAACAGCTGGGGATCTCTCCTTCTTTTAAACATTTCGCCACACAGAACTCACAGCCGCGATCGTGGTTCACCGGATTAAACGGGCACTGGTGGTCCTTGCAAGTGCAAAACGAAACCTCTCCCATAACATTTCCTCCTCGTTGATTGTCCTAAACTAGGTCTTTCTCTCGCTTTTTTAAAAGGCGGTCCGCCGTCAAGTGGTCCTCTTACCGTCATTTTATCACTGATCATTTAGCAAAACAATCTTTGTATCCTCTTTGACCCAATACCATAATAACACGCAGGAATCGGGATGATCGGTCACTTGAATAAATGGTGAATCTTTCAAAGCTATTTCATACCGGATATGATCTTCTCCGCCTCAGCAGCTTCCACGCCATGGACGTCCACCGCGCCGCCTCTGTCCTGACGGATCGTCAGCCGCTCATTTCCTCGAAGATAGGTATACTCATACCGCCATCGTCCGTTTACGTATCGTTCAATGGACAAGCTGAAAAACTCATAATCCTCCGGAGTATATTCCGGAATCTTCAGTTTCGATAAACTGCGTTTTGCCTCGCCCAAATCTGCTTCCACACGGTATTGATTCGTGGCCCCTTCCCTGTCCGGGTCAATCGCTCCGCCAATCACGACAAAACCGTTTCCGGAGACGATATTCTGCGTCTGACCATATCGGAGAGCTTGAGCCATAGGTCCTTGAGAAAGCGGTCTCTCCTCACACCCCTGGAAATATCCGCTCGCCAGGATCAGCACCGCCGCGAAGCACCACATAGCTGCCACGATCATAGCTCGTCTCCACCCGCTTCGTTTTCCTTTCACATCCACACCCTCCTTATACTTTTATTTTGAGCGTTTTCCCTTTGCTAGTTAAAAGAGTAGGAAAAGAGATGGCCGGATCGATCCGTGATACGCCAATATGGAAGACGCTGGGAGAAAAAGGACTTGTCACAGATACGATAATCACCAGATATAAAAATAGCTTCCGAATCGTTTTCTTGGAATTCAGCTCTTATCGTATGTTCAATAGAACTTTAGAAGCAATCATTATAATGATTGTTATAGTTATTATAATATCTTTAAAAATCGTTGTACAGGTTTTATTATTTTTAGCATATTGTGTCGTTTTGCCGGCAATTATAAACTAATCGCAAAGGCGGAGGAAGACATATGCTTAAATCATATTTTAGACACAGAATGGCTGATAAAAATATTTATGATCTCGTGGAAATTGAACAGAAAACCGGAATCAGTCACAATACGATTCGCAAACTGTATCGAGGAACAGATCTTGAGACGATGAAAGTCTCCACGTTGATCCGCTTATGTGATTATTTTGAGTGCAGTATGAGTCAATTGCTAGAATATATACCAGATCAAAACGAAAAATAAGAGCAGCACCGACAAGGATTTTCTCCCTTGCCGGTTTATTTTACACCTTCTTTCCATCATCTGTCTTATCTTTTCCCATTGTCTAACTTTTCAATTTTTATCTCGCATTTGTCCGATCTTTTTCTCAGAGAGCGGACAGTCCCCACGAAAATGAAGGCCAAAGAGTGACTCACCTATTCTCAAGCAGCGGCGTCCGGACCAATTCGCAGCGCAGGTGGGAATCATGTGGGAATATTTTCTCTCGTCTTAATAAGACGCAAAAGACAGCCCGCAGAAAAGCTGAGACATGTCTATCAACAACTCATGTGGGAATCATGTGGGAAAATCTCCGAAGTATATCCGGCATCTTTGAAAAAACGCAGCCTTTATTGATTTTATGTCGTTTTTGCGTATCATGATACTTGTAGCTTGGCCGTATCCCCGGGTGGC
>CAUHLX010000056.1 GCA_959606705.1 uncultured Bacillota bacterium
CGTGAAGGCGGCAGAACGGTAGCTTCCGGCGTCGTTTCCGAGGTTGAGAAATAAGAATCACTGTTGAATATGTCAGTTTTAAACCCGCAGCGGATTTCCGGTGCGGGTTTTTTTATCGCTCCCTTTGGTGACAACGTCACAGTCAAAGCCGGCAAATTCGCATAGAATAGAACTATAAAAGAAAACAGTTGAAAATGTGAACTGAAAATTTGCTGAAAAATAACATAGGGAGGTACTTACAATGACAGCATTAAAATTGACGAAAGAGAATTTTGAACAGGAGGTTCTGCGTTCCGAAGGGACGACATTGGTGGATTTCTGGGCGCCTTGGTGCGGACCCTGCAAGGCGGTGGGACCGATTGTGGATCAGGTGGCGTCGGAAACGGCGGGCCGCTGCAAGGTGGGGAAGGTGAACGTGGAAGAACAGCGAGCACTGGCGATGCAGTATCAGGTGATGAGCATTCCTACCATGCTGATCGTGAAGGACGGAAAAGTGGTAAACCGTTTTGTAGGAGCCAGGTCGAAAGAAGAGCTGCTCCGTCTGCTCCGGGAAGCGGACCGGGGAGCGGGAAGAGCTGAAGCCGCCGGATTATAAAACCGGAAGAGAAGAATCCGGGGAGTGGGAGGGCCGGAGGATCAAAACGATCAATGAGGGGCTTGTCATTTCGTGGAGAAGATCAATTGAGGTTCTATTTTTCCGTACGGCGTGGTATGATAATAGGAAACGAGACGGAAGAATAGGAGGCGGGACAAGTGCGGAAGGTAGAGGATCTGGAGTTTCTGCGGCAAGGCTTGCCCTTTTGGACGGAGATCGCGCCGGAGGACCAGGAAGGGCTGGCGTCCCAGGTGAGCGAAAAACGATTTGCCGCGGGAGAGACGGCCCACAGCGGTTCCGCGGATTGCTCCGGGTTATTTTTGGTGAAGAGCGGGCAGCTTAGGGTCTATCTGATTTCCGATGCGGGGAAAGAGATTACCATGTATCGGCTCTTTGAGCGGGATATCTGCATTTTTTCAGCGTCCTGCATCATGAAAAATATCAATTTTGACGTATTTGTGGAGGCGGAGGAGGAGACGGAGGTGCTGATCATTCCGGCGGATCGGTATCAGGAGTTGTCAGAGCGGTCGGCGCCGGTTTCCAACTATACGAATCAGCTGATGGCGTCCCGATTTTCCGACGTGATGTGGATGATCGAACAGGTTTTGTTCATGAGCTTCGATCGGCGGCTGGCCCTGTTTTTGTTAGAGCAGGCCGGAGTGAACGGCTCCGATACCCTTCATATCACGCAGGAGCGGATTGCGCAGCACATGGGTTCTGCCCGGGAAGTGGTTACTCGGATGCTGAAATATTTTCAGGGAGAGGGCTTGGTGGAGCTGTTTCGAGGCGGAGTGAAGCTGACGGATCGAAAACGGCTGGAAGAGCTGGCTGGTTAGCTTGATCGATCCGGAACGGATCACAGCCATTCGAATCGGGCATTAAGAGGTGTCGGCGAAATAATCGCCGTGTGAATGAAAAATAAAAATACTCTTCGGCTGCCATTCTCTGAGGAATGGGGGCGACGAAGAGTATTTTTTCATAGAGTCACCGGGATTTATTGCGGATAGATTTCGTTCAAATACTGAATGACCGCGTCTGCCACGGCTCTGGCGTAGTTTTCGCGGAAGGCGTCCGTCTGCATCAGCGCCCGGTCCTCCGCGTTGGTTACAAACGCTCCCTCCACGATGACGGCGGGCATGTTGGGCAGGCGCAGCATACCCAGCTCCGGCCGTTCCTTGGGACCGCGGTTGTACGTGCCGCAGTATTGCACCATATTTTTTTGGATTCGGGTTGCCAGTTCCTTGCTGGACATCCCATACAGAGCTTTGCCGTCGGTATCGTAGTACAAGGTTTCCGTCCCCTTTGCGGAGGTGATGTTTCCGGCGGAGTTGTTGTGAATGGCGATGCACAGAGTGGCATCCCAGGAGTTGGCCATGTTGGCTCTGGCGTGGAGATCCTCCGCCGCGTTGGCGGAAGAGGGATCGGCGTAGGTGTCGCCGGTCCGGGTCATCTTCGTTTTCAGACCCGCCGCCTGGAGCTTTTGGTTCAGTCTGACCGCTACGTCCAGATTGACATCCTTCTCATTGACGACCGCGACGCCATTTTCTTTCCCTTGAGAACCCGGATCGGGTCCGCCGTGGCCGGGGTCGATGACGATGAGAACATCAGCTAGAGTTTTAGGCTTTTTATCGACGATCTTGGCAAAATCGATGTACATGGTCTTCTTGTCACTGGAAAATGAGACCGTCCCCTTTACATCGGAGGTCAAGTCCGTTACGATCCTCACGGTGTCTTCGGTGAACTGAGCGGCCCGAACATTGGTGACCAAAATGTTGTCGGTCTTGTCGGCGCTCAGGTTGAAGTCGTCGTTGCTCCAAGCGAAGCCTTTGATATCAGCAACGAAACGATAGGGACCGGTGAGGGAGGTTTCCGTGTGTGTGATGATGGGAGCGTCCGCCGTAATGGTGACACGGTGGGAATTTTCCAGAGTGGCAAAGGAAATTCCGGTGATCTCATCCAAATCAGGCGCTTCCGGTGTGACGCTTCCTCCGTTTTCCGAATCAGACCCGCCGGAGGTAGGCGCGGTAACCGTTACCACGCGGGAAGCGTCGTCATAGCCTACTTGGAAACCCAGATTTTCCGCCGCGAAACGGACAGGAATCAAGGTGCGGTTATTCACGATCTGAGCGGGCACGTCCAGCGTTTTGATCTGGCCGTTGACCGAGGCGCTGGTGGAACCGATGGTCAATGTGATGTCGTTGGTCCCGTAGCGGATTCCCACGTATTGAGGCATGGACTCCTCCCAGCTGACAGTTGCTCCGGCAGCCTCAAAGACCGCTCGGGCCGGAATCAGCATGCGGCTGTTGACAATCACCGGCGACACATCGGTGGTCACCGATTTTCCGTTGACGATCAGCTGCATGTCCGTCTGATTTGCGAATGCGGCGGCGGTGCTTCCGACCAGCAGCAGCAGCATGGCCGCCAGAAGCAGAAGGTATCGTTGGCTTTTCTTTTTCATCGTGTTCTAACATTCCCCTTTCCCTTTTAAAAATCCTGTAAAAAATCGCGGCGTTCATAATACAATGCCTTCCGATCGGCAACACCGACACGGACCGATGCGATCATTATACCATGTCTTTCGATCCATACGCCGTTGCCTTTTTGCCCAAAGAGCGTCCTGACGCGATTTGTCGGCAAAACGGACAGCCGGCGGCTTTGCCGCTCGGGTGGCGAGAGGTAAGACATGGTGAAATAGCCGCTTCAAGCCCTATGCGGCTATTATACCTTACTTTTCGACATATTTTTTCAATGTGAGGAGATCGTAATCGAATTGTAAAGAAGCAAGAAGCCGCTTCGGCGGATTCTTAGAAGAACCCGAGGAAAGCGGCTTATGTATCACTTCATATTAAGAATCGAACCATACGGCGCGGACTAATTTTGATCGAAGTCGTCGGGAGTGGAAGCGCTTTGGCCGTCGGAACGGAAATCCGCTTGACGATCCACCACCTCGAGGTCCGGCTGGCGATCCTCGTACGGAGGCTCTTCTCTGCGGCTGCGGCTCAGGAAGGTGCGTTCGTTGAAATCTCCGGTAACCACATTCATCATGCCCTTAATGCTGGCGCCTTCTTCGATGGAAATGCTCTTGGCCGAGATGTCGCCGAAGACGATGCTGTCCCGTTTCAGCAAAATGTTCTGATCGATGGTCAGGTTGCCTTTGACGCGGCCGTCCAGTTCCAGCGTGTCCGCCGCCAGATTGCCGACCACCACCGCTTCGCCATCCAGAAGGAGGGCGTCCATGGCGGAAACATCGCCGTTGATCGTACTGCCGGCCAGCGTAATGTTTTCTCCTTCCATGTTGCCGTCCACGATTCCACTGGCCAGAATGCTGCTGCTGGTGGAAACGTCGCCCTTGATGCGGCCGTGAATTCGAATGTCCGAGCGGGAGGTGACGGTGCCTTCGATCACCATGTCGTCGGCAATCACGGACTCCACTCGGCGCAGAGGTTGAATGGAAGGTCCGAACTCATTGCTGCCGCCGGAAAAGTGACTTTGAGGGAGGGGCTCGTCCTCCCGGGGCTTCGTGCCGATTCCGGCCATTCCGCCCATCAGTTCGCCTACCGCTATTTTAAAATTACTCTGCTTTCCCTGCTCACTCATACTCTTTTCTCCTTATTTGATATACGACGATAAAGCATTGGCCGCAATTTGCGGATTTTCCTCTTAGAATATGGTCGGTTCCACATGATTACTCAGCGCCTCGAACCGGTATCCGGCTTCCCGCAGACTGCTGATGATCTGAGGAAGTGCCTTCACAGTCTCTTCTTTCATCGCGCTGTCATGCATCAATACCACCGCTCGTTTCTTGCCGGAAACCCCTTCGATCACATTGGCCGCAATGTGATCCGCGGAGATCGCTTCGGAAGCGGCGTCTCCGGAAGAGACGTTCCAGTCGTAATATTCGTAGCCTCTGCGGGACATCTCACTGATGATGTCCTGGCGTACGTCCTTGTTGTATCCATTGACACTGCCTCCCGGAAAACGGAAGATTTCCGGCTTATAGCCGGTTGTATTCTGAACCAGATAGGCGGCTGCCGCAAAATCGTCTAAGAAGGCGTCCACCGACTGGTAAATCTGCTTGTATTTGTGTGTCGTGCCGTGAATCCCGATGGTGTGACCCTCCGCGATCATTCGGTTGTACAGTTCGCGGGAAACCGAATCATCGTGATACAAAATGAAAAAAGTGGCCTTTACATCGTTTTCTTTCAATAGATCGAGGATCTGGGGCGTCAGCTTAGAAGGTCCGTCGTCAAAGGTGAGGTAAACCGTCTTGCTGTCTTCGGTGCGATACTCTTTCGGCCGGTCCACATAAAGCTCCGGATATTTGGCGGCAGCATCCACTCCGCCGTTGTCCGTACCGGCCGCGTAGCTTTTATCGTTCAGCGAGAGATCGAGGGATTCGGAATCGTCAGCCGAGGTATTTACGGGAAGCCCGTTGGCACTGAGCTGTCCGGTTAAATCCTTGATCTCGGTCTTGAGTTGGTGATTCTGCATGCCCAACGCCACACAGCCGATCGTGGGAGCGAAGAAGACCAGCAGGGCGATCGCAAGGATCAGATGTTTATAAAACTTTACACTTCCAAAGTACATTACAAATTCCTTTACTAGACTTTTCTTCCTTTATAAAAGCTCACTGTATCCATTATAGCAGATCAATCAATGAAATCCTACATAAATATAGTAGAAATTTGTCGGAAAGTCAAAGGAAAAGGGGCTATTTGTAAAATAAATGGAATAAAATATGCCCAAATTGTGGGATTTATTAAAGTAAAACAAACAAAAAGAAACGCCCCGAAGCGTGTGTAAATTGAGGCGAAGCAAACCCCTTGAAATCAGCGGAATCTCAGCTCAAAAAAAACATCAATTTTTTCGCATTTTTTTTAATAAAACTCTTGCTTTTTCCCTTTTCCTGTAATATACTCATAGAGCTTGCTTAAAACGCGATGAAGCAGGAAGTTGCTGAGCTATCAGGTAATTTCTGCGGAGAATTGTCCGTTCACCGAAACGGGCGAAGGGATTCCCGCAGGTTTTGCTTTGTGTAAAAAAAGAAGAAACACACGGCAAAGTGTAGCGGAAGGAACCCCTCGTACAGGCATAGCGATAATGTACGGAAATGCTTGCGGGACAGGAATCCACGCAGGCGAAAAGTAAGGAGGAAAACAAATGAGCAGTCAAAAAATCAGAATCAAGCTGAAGGCTTACGACCACAAATCCCTGGACGCTTCCGCGGCCAGAATCGTGGATACGGCGAAGAAGACCGGCGCGGAAGTGTCCGGACCGATTCCGCTTCCCACGGAAAAAGAGGTGGTTACCATCCTGAGAGCGGTCCACAAGTACAAGGACAGCCGGGAACAGTTCGAGCAGAGAACGCACAAGCGCCTGATCGACATCGTGAGCCCCACGCCCAAGACGATCGACGCGCTGATGAAGCTGGATATGCCGGCCGGCGTCGACATCGAAATCAAACTGTAAATACTAAGAACATAATAGATTTCCAAAGAGAACGGAATCTCCCTTAGTATGATTACCAAAACCGCCGGCGGGCGGCGGCCGGAGAAATCCGGTACGGCAAACCGGCAAAACAGTAATCCGCTGTAAGAACACAGGAGGTGTAAGGATGAAGACAATTTTAGGAAAAAAGGTCGGTATGACACAGATCTTTTCCGAAACAGGCGAAGCGATTCCGGTAACCGTAATTGAAGCGGGCCCGGTCTGCGTGACACAGATCAAGACGGTTGAATCCGACGGATACGACGCAGTACAGATCGGTTACGGCGAAGTCAAAGAGCAGAGAGTGAACAAGCCTGCGAAAGGCCATTTCGCAAAATGGCAGTCTCCTTTAAGGAAGCATCTGGCGGAGATTCGTCCGGAAGAGGGCGAGACCTACGAAGCCAATCAGGAGATTACGGTCGCGGACTTTGAAGAAGGCGCGAAGCTGGACATCACCGGCACGTCCAAGGGAAAAGGCACCCAGGGCGCTATCAAGAGATGGGGCATGCACAGAGGACCTATGACCCATGGTTCGAAGCATAAGAGACTGCAGGGCGCGCTGGCCGGCGCGACTTATCCTTCCAGAGTATTCAAGGGCAACAAGGCCTCCGGAAGAATGGGCAGAGACACCATCACGGTTCAGAACCTGGACCTGGTAAAAATCATTCCTGAGAGAAACCTGATGCTCGTTAAGGGCGCGGTACCCGGACCGAAGGGCGGATTGCTCCGCATTCAGTACGCGGTCAAGGGCCAGGGCAGAAAGTAAGGAGGAAACAGTCAAATGGCAAAAGTTACGATGTTAAAGATGGACGGAAAAGAAGCCGGCCAGATTGAACTGAAAGATGAAATTTTCGGAATTGAACCCAATCAGTTTGCCGTACACGCCGTAGTGAAGAACTACCTGGCAAATCAGAGACAGGGCACGCAGTCCGCAAAGACCAGAGCCGAAGTTCGCGGGGGCGGCAGAAAGCCCTTCCGTCAGAAGGGAACCGGCCGTCACAGACAGGGCAGCTCCACGGATCCGTCTCAGGTAGGCGGCGGTATCGTTTTCGCACCGAAGCCCAGAAGCTATCGGTACACGGTGCCCAAGAAGGTCAGAAGACTGGCCATGAAGTCCATCCTCTCCGCCAAGGTTGCGGACAAGGAGATCATCGTTCTGGATGAACTTTCGATGGACACTCCCAAAACGAAGGAAATGCTCAACCTGCTGCAGAACGTCAAGGCCGCGAAGAAAGCCCTGATCGTCACAGCGGAAAAGAATGACAACGTGATCCGCGCGGCGGCCAATATCCCGGGCGTACGGACCACCATGGTTGGACAGATGAACGTTTACGAGATCATCAACCACACCAGCTTCATCGTCACCAAAGACGCAATCAGCAAGATCGAGGAGGTGTATTGCTAATGACATCCGTATACGACGTAATCATTAAGCCTGTCATCTCCGAAAAGAGCATGGATGACGCGCAGATGAAAAAATACACGTTCAAGGTTGCCACCGGCGCCAACAAGACCCAGGTCAAGCACGCGGTAGAAGAAATCTTCGGCGTGGAAGTGGAAAAGGTCAACATCATGAACGTATCCGGTAAATTAAAGAGACAGGGAAGAACCCAGGGCCGGACCGCCGACTGGAAAAAGGCGATCGTCACCCTGACTGAGAAGAGCAAAGAAATCGAATTCTTCCAGGGACTGTAAGAGGAGGCGAAGTAGAAAATGGGAATTAAAAAATATAAGCCGATCACTCCCGGTCTGAGAGGAATGACGGTTTCAACCTTCGAGGAAATTACCAAGGACACTCCCGAAAAATCCCTGACCGTTACGCTGAAGAAGCATGCGGGCAGAAATGTTCGGGGCAAGATCACGGTTCGGCACAGAGGCGGCGGTTATCGTCCCAAGTACCGGATCATCGACTTCAAGAGAACCAAGGACGGGATCCCCGGCAAGGTAGCCGCGATCGAATACGATCCCAACCGGACCGCTAACATCGCTTTGATCGTTTACGCGGACGGTGAAAAGAGATACATCATCGCTCCCAACAATTTGAAAGTGGGCGACGTGCTGTTCTCCGGTCCCGAGGCGGATATTAAGGTAGGAAACGCTCTGGCGCTGAAAGATATCCCCGTAGGTACCATCATTCACTGCATCGAGCTGAAGCCCGGCAAGGGAGCTCAGATGGTGCGGGCCGCAGGAAACGGCGCTCAGCTGATGGCCAAGGAAGGCAACATGGCCACCCTGCGTCTGCCCTCCGGTGAAATGCGCAAGGTCAGCATCAACTGCCGCGCCACCATCGGTGAGGTGGGAAATCTGGACCACGAGAACATCAAGATCGGAAAAGCGGGCAAAAAGCGTCACATGGGCATCCGCCCGACGGTGAGAGGTTCCGTAATGAACCCCAACGACCATCCCCACGGCGGTGGCGAAGGCAAAGCCGGAATCGGCCGTGTCAGCCCGGTTACTCCCTGGGGCAAGCCTGCTCTGGGATATAAGACCAGAAAGAAAAACAAGGCTTCTAATCAATATATCGTGAAGAGAAGAAACGAGAAATAAGAAGGGAGGAATTAAATAAAAATGAGCAGATCACTCAAAAAAGGCCCTTTCGTAAATATCAAACTGCTGAAGGCGATCGAAGAGCTGAATGCGGCTAACGATAAGAAAGTCATCAAAACCTGGTCCAGACCGTCCACGATCTATCCGCAGATGGTAGGACACACCATCGCGGTTCACGACGGTAAAAAGCATGTTCCGGTATATATTACCGAAGATATGGTAGGACACAGACTCGGCGAATTTGCCCCCACAAGAACCTATAGAGGCCATGCGGCGGACAAATCCTCCAAGGTCAAGAAATAACTGAGAGGAGGATCTACGGAAAATGGAAGCAAAAGCAGTTGCAAAATATGTACGGATGTCTCCGATCAAACTGAAGCCGGTAACCGATCTGGTTCGCGGCAAGGACCTGCAGGAGGCATTGACAATCCTGAAGTTCACCCCTGGAAAGGGCTCCGAACTCATCGAGAAGGTAGTGAAATCCGCCGCGGCGAACGCGGAGAACAACCACGACATGAATGTCGATAAGCTATACGTCGCGGAGGTATATGCGCACCAGGGACCGACCATGAAGAGATGGAGAGCTGGTTCCCAGGGACGGGCATCAGTCATCCTTAAGAGAAGCAGCCACATCGGCGTAACACTGAAGGAAAGGGACTAGACAGGAGGTTTATTGAATGGGTCAGAAAGTAAGTCCGCATGGGCTGCGGGTTGGAGTCATCAAGGACTGGGATTCCAAATGGTATGCAGATAAGAAAGATTTCGCTGATTATCTTGTCGAAGACAATAAGATCAGAGATTTTGTAAAGAAGAGACTGTACACGGCCGGCGTATCCAAGATCGTAATCGAACGCGCCGCCAACAATCAGATTCGGATCACCGTTCTCACCGCGAAGCCCGGCATGGTCATCGGCAGAGGCGGAGACGGCATCGACCAGCTGAAAAAAGAAGTGGAGAAGCTCACGGGTAAGGCCGTGTCCATCAACATCGTCGAAGTGAGACGGTCCGAAATGGACGCTCAGCTCACCGCCGAGAGCATCGCACAGGCTTTGGAAAAGAGAATTTCCTTCCGCCGGGCTATGAAACAGGCCATCGGCCGGACCATGAAAGCCGGAGCGAAGGGAATCAAGATCGTGATCGCCGGCCGCGTAGGCGGAGCGGAAATTGCGAGAACCGAAAAGTACAGTGAAGGAAATGTTCCGCTTCACACTCTGAGAGCCAATATCGATTATGGCTTTACCGAAGCGGACACCACCTACGGCAAGATCGGTGTAAAGGTTTGGATCAACCACGGTGAGATCCTGGCCAAGGGATTGATGAACGCCATCCCCGAAGAGGGAGCTAAGCCGGAAGGCGGCAGAAGAGACGGCCGTCGGGATAACAGACGTCGGGACGATCGCCCCAGACGGGACGGAGACCGCGGCGGCAACAGAGGGGATCGGAGAGGCGGACGCCGGGACGACAAGCCTGAACTGCCCAAGGCGATCAACCCCAGAAAGCGGCCGGCACCCAAGCCCGCTCCCGCAAAGGAAGAGGCTCCTGCCGTAGAAGCGCCTGCTGAAAATACCGCGCCGGAAGCCGCGCAGGCTCCGGAAGCGACCGAATAAACGAAGGTCGAAAGGAGGAAGAACAACTATGTTAATGCCAAAAAGAGTGAAACGCCGCAGAGTTCACAGAGGTAGAATGAAGGGCGTAGCGACCAAGGGCAATACGATTACCTACGGCGCTTATGGCCTGATTTCTCAGGAATGCGGATGGATCACTTCCAACCAGATTGAAGCCGCTCGTATCGCGATGACGCGTTCGATCAAAAGAGGCGGTAAAGTATATATCAAGATTTTCCCTCACAAGTCGGTTACCAAGAAACCTGCCGAAGTCCGCATGGGTTCCGGTAAAGGCGCGCCCGAATACTGGGTGGCGGTGGTAAAACCCGGCAGAGTGATGTTCGAGATCGAGGGGGTTACCGAAGAGCAGGCCAGAGAAGCGATGCGTCTCGCCATGCACAAGCTCCCCGTCAAGTGCAAATTTGCCATCAAGGGCCAGGAAATAGCAAAGGGTGGTGAAGCGTAATGAAACTGGATCAGTTGAGAAACATGAGTGAAGTCGAACTGACGAACGAGGTAAAGAAGCTGAAAAACGAGCTGTTCAACCTGCGGTTCCAGCACGTGACCGGACAGTTGGAAAACCCCATCCGGATGAGAGACGTAAAAAGAGAGATCGCTCGCGCGAAAACCATCTTAAGAGAAAAAGAGCTCAAGAGAGCGGAAGGCTAAACCGGAAAGGAGAGTGCGGAAAATGGCAGAAGACAGAAACAGAAGAAAGACCAGAGTCGGCATCGTTGTCAGCGACAAGATGGATAAGACCATTGTCGTTGCGGCGGAAGACTTCGTAAGACATTCCCTTTACGGTAAGGCTGTAAAGAGAACCAAGAAATTTAAGGCACACGATGAGAACAACGAGTGCCAGATCGGCGATAAAGTAAGAATTATGGAAACCAGACCGCTGTCCAAGGACAAGAGATGGAGACTGGTCAACGTGATCGAGAAGGTTAAATAACGAAAAGGAGGCACCGAGCATGATTCAGCCGGAAAGCAGATTAAAAGTAGCTGACAATTCAGGCGCGAAAGAATTACTGTGCATCCGTATTCTCGGCGGTACCAGCCGTAGATACGCGCACATCGGAGATATCATCGTATGTGCCGTCAAGGAAGCAACGCCCGGCGGCGTTGTGAAGAAGGGCGACGTAGTCAAGGCTGTCGT
>CAUHLX010000057.1 GCA_959606705.1 uncultured Bacillota bacterium
GCATTATTTAGTGATCGCGTCACGAATTCATCCAACTGGCGCGTTTCCATATGAAGACTGTTTTCCACCAGCATGACCGCGAGACCATGGACGAGGGACCAGAGCGCGAGAAGGTCATAGGGATATTCCTCGGGAAGCTCCTTCACACTTTTCAGATAGTCGATCGCGATCTTGTGAAACAGAGCGAAGGAGCCGCAGGGAGCGCTTCCATCTTGAAGCATTTCCAAGGTCAGTCTTCTTTCGCCGGACCTCAAAAATAGGAAACGAAAGTAGTCCGGATTGCCGGCCATAAAAGAGACGTAGGTCACCCCCAACTCCACCAGGCGAGTTTGAGGGTTCTTGTCGGCGGTGTGTTCCAAATTTCGTGAAAGAGCGTGTTCAAATTCACCCTCCACATGTTCGGCGATCGCGTCTAGCATCTGTTCTTTGTTCCGAAAGTGCTTATATGGGGCGGCGTGGCTGACACCACAGGCTGCGGCAGCTTTTCTCAGGGAAAACTGTTCGATCCCGTCCTCGTTGATCAACCTCAGACCTGCTTCGATCAGGTCGTTTTTTAAGTTCCCATGATGGTAATGGTCCGTTGTCATTGTGAAAATCCTTTCTAAATACCGCGTGTGGAGTATTGACCGAGCGTCGGAGCAGCCTGAGTCGAACATTTCGAATAGGGGTTGATCGTAAGCGTTACATTAGCCTATGGAAGGCCTTAAGCCCTGAGCGCTCCATAAATCACAGGGCCTTATCTTATTTTGGAGTTATTGTACGAAAAGGTTAGAAAAGAAGTGTTTTTCTAACCTTATTCGTTATTTTCTTCTGCAATAAGATAATATCGCCCGAGAATTCGATGAAATAGAGCGATTTGACCGCTGGATTTAACCTTTTGGGAGCAAAAGACCAGATAAAAGATAATATCCGCAGCGAATATCTACTTTCTGTCCTCCATATTATAGCATCGAAAGTTGACAATGTAAACATGGAAAGATATACTGTGATGGAAAGTTGACAATGTAAACATTTGAATATTCGAATAGGAGGACAGGATGAAGGTCATGATTCATGATTTATCTCCGGAGAAATTTCGGAAAGTGTTTCCCATCCCGCCGGCAGGAATGAAGGTGTTCGGGCCGGGCGACGTGGAGGCGAAACCGTGTGTGGGCTGCTTCGGCTGCTGGGTCCGCACGCCGGGGGAGTGTGTGATCCGTGACGGATATGGAAATTTCGGCGGCTGGTACGGCGCCGCCGAGGAGCTGATCCTGCTGACGCAGATGCGATACGGGGGATACGGGAGTTTCGTGAAACGGGTGATGGACCGGAATATCGGATATCTGCTGCCGTTCTTTGTAAAAAGGGAAGGGGAAATGCATCACGCCAGCCGGTATCCGCGGAAACTTCACTTTACGGTCATCGCTTATGGAGCGAAGGAGGAATGGGAGCGGCAGAGAACGGTCTTTGAGCGCTTGACGACTGCCAATGCGCTGAATTTAAACGCGGAAGCTCATCGAATCTTTCCCGTGGAGAGCGCCGCCGAGGCGGCGAAGTTGGCGGAGGTGTTTGGAGTATGACGATTTGTCTGATCAACGGAAGCCCGAAAAAAGACGGGAGCTGCTCGGAATATTTGGTTCAAACCATAGAAGAGAGGCTTTCCGAGGCTTGTCAGGTTCGGCGCGTCCGGATACCGGCCGGCTGGAAGGAAAAAGAGGCGGAATTTCCCTGGGCAGAGCTCGGGGAGGCGGAGCGGGTCGTGCTGGTATTTCCGCTTTATGTGGACGGAATCCCTTCGCACCTTTTGGAATTTCTGGAGCGATGGGAGGAGCGGGGCCGGGGAAAACGACCCGCAGTATACGCGGTGATCAACTGCGGTTTTTATGAAGGATGTCAGAACGGTATCGCACTGGATATGGTACGGCTCTTCTGTGAGAGCGCGGGCTTCTCTTATCAGTATGGAATCGGGATCGGAGGGGGGCCGTTCATTGGAGAAACACAGAAAATGCCCTGGTCCGCTCCGCCGAAACGAGAGGTTGACCAAGCGTTGTCCCAGCTGGCGGCGGAGCTGTCGCGAGATGCGACGGTCGAGGAAGGGGGCGCAAAGGTTCCGGCGGCTGGGGATGAAACCGCTTCCGTTTCACAGCGTGAGCATCGGCATAGGAGCCAAACAGATAATCAATATGTAGAACCGGGAATTCCTCGATTCCTCTATCTGGCCGCGGCCAATCTGCAATGGTGGAAGCCCGTCAAGAAAAACGGCGGTACCTTGCGCGGAATGTTGGTCAAGAAGACGGTGGACATGGTATAATAAACACCATAGGACCGTAAGGTTTATTTCACCATGTCTGACCTCTCGCCAACGGCGTAAGAATCGAAAGACATGGTATAATAGCCGCGTAGGATTTGAAGGGCTATTTCACCATGTCTTACCTCTCGCCAACGGCTATGGATCGAAAGACATGGTATAATGATCGCATCGATCCGTGTCGGCGTTGCCGAGCGGAAGCGATCATTGAACCATGTCCTGAAGGTTCTAAAGACATGGTATAATAGCCGCGTAGGCTGTGAGGCGGCTGAGAATGACATATCGTAAAAAAGGAGTGATGGGAGGAAATGGGCCGGAAAGAAGGCGGGGGAAAATGGAAGGGGATCGCGGCGGCGGTGCTGGTGTTTCTGGTGCTCTTCGCGCTGGTCGGGGGCGTGTGCTCCCTGGTCGGATTCGCATTGTTGAAATTTCTGGGCTTCACCTATGATTCCGCAGGCTGGCTGGCGGCCTTTTTTGTGCTGTATCTGGTGATCGGTTTCGCGGTTTCTTTTGTGACGGAGGCCTTACCCAAGGCGTTGAGAACGGTGCTGGGGTTCGGTGAACTGGTATATCAGCTGATCTATGCCGTGGTGGACATTGCGGCGGAGATTTTGGTGGTAATGCTGGTGGACACCATGCTGCCCGGCGTTTCCGTTCCAATGCGAACGGTCCTGTTTTTCGGCGTATTGATGTATCTTCTGGAACGGATCATTTCCATTTTGACCGGTGTGGACGAGGATGGCGACGAGGGGCCTCACGGCGGAGCGGGGAACGACAGCGAACAATCCAAAGCTCTGAAAAAAAGATTGGAAGCGAAACTGGAAGCCAAAAGAAAGGAACGATCCGATGGATAGGGAAAACGGAGCCAAGAACAGACTGCTGGTGGTAGAGGACGACGGAGATATCAACCAGCTGCTTTGCACGATTTTGAGGAAGGCCGGATATGAAGCGGACAGCGCCTTTTCCGGAAGCGAGGCCAGACTGCTGCTTTCCTCCGCGGAAGGAAGCTACGATTTGATTCTGCTGGACCTCATGCTGCCGGGGATTTCGGGAGCCGAGCTGGTGAAAGAGCTGCGGGAGGGGGAAACGGAGCTGCCGGTGATCGTGGTATCCGCCCGGACCGCCATCGAAGACAAGGTCCGGCTGCTGCGGATGGGAGCGGACGATTACGTAACCAAGCCCTTCGAGGCCGCGGAGGTGCTTGCGCGAGTGGAAGCGGTTCTCCGGCGTTACCATCGGTATTCCGGAAAGGGAGGCTTGGCGAACGAAGCGGAAATCCGCCTGAAATTCCGCGATTTGACATAGGACAAGGTAGCCAGGAGGGTTTCTCTGGGAGCGGACGAAATCAATCTGACGGTCAGGGAATTCGACATTTTGGCACTGCTGATGTCTCAGCCGGATCGAGTGTTCACCAGAGAAAATCTATACAATGAGGTCTGGGGTAGTCAGTATTACGGAGAGGACAACACGGTCAGCGTTCACGTGAGCAATATCCGCACCAAGCTGGCCAAGGCGATGATTGCCAGAGGGGAGGCGGAAACGGAATACATTAAAACCGTGTGGGGCATCGGTTTTAAAATGGGTGACCGCGGAACGGCGGGAAACGGAACTTTATGATTTCTTTAGACTTGCTTAAGTACTTCTTATGGGTTTCCCTTTACAATGAGTTGTGTCAAAGGAAATGGCAGAGAGGCGCCGCCCGGGGGGCGGGGCACATTACTCAAAAGGGGGCTCGATCATATTGAATTGTGTATTGCAGACAAAGGGACTTCAAAAGCGCTACGGCAGCTTTGAAGCGTTGTCTCCCACGGACCTCACCGTGGAACGGGGACAGATTTTCGGTCTGGTAGGACAAAACGGAGCGGGGAAGACCACGCTGCTGAAAATGATTACCGGACAGACCATGATCAGCGGCGGCGAGCTGGCTTTGTTTTCCGAAAGTACGCCGAAAGGGCTTTTGAAAATGCGCCGCCGTTTGGGCGCTATCGTGGAGGAGCCGGCGTTTTATCCTTATCTGACGGCGGAACAAAATTTGGAGTACTATCGGATTCAGCGAGGGGTTCCGGGTAAGGCTTGTGTAGGGGAGGCTCTGGAACTGGTGGGGCTGTCCGATACGGGAAAGAAAAAGTTTTCTCAGTTTTCCATGGGAATGAAGCAGCGGCTGGGACTGGCACTGTCGATTTTAGCCCGTCCGGACCTGCTTCTGCTGGACGAGCCGCTGAACGGGCTGGACCCCATGGGGATTGTGGAAATGCGCCGTTTGATTCTGAGGCTGGCGGGGGAACAGAACATCACCATCGTCATCTCCAGCCATATCCTCAACGAGTTGGAAAGCGTGGCCACGAACTACGGTTTCATTCATCAAGGGACTCTTCTTGAACAGATTTCGGCGGCGGAGCTCTCGGAGAAATGCCGCCGTTATATGGAAATTCGAGTGGAAAACACCGATCAGGCGGCCGTGGTGCTGGAACGGGAACTGGGTGCCGCCGGAGCGTTCGAGGTATTGCCCGGCGGCCTGATTCATCTCTACGAATACCTGGATCAGCCGTCCAAGGTCAGCGGAATCTTGGTAAACCACGGCGTACGGCTGGATTCGCTGGAGGTAAAAGGAGAAAATCTGGAGAATTACTTCGTTTCTCTGGTGGGAGGTGAGCGCCGTGCTTAACTACATCAGAAGCGAATGTTACCGGGGACTGCGCAGGAAAGGTTATCTGTTCGTCCTGCTGGTATCCGTCTTTGTGGGGCTGTTCATCAATCTGGTGCTGTTTTATTATAAGACGCGGTATGCGGATTTCGCTTATGGCACGGTGGACTTCTCACTGGCGTTTATGAGCACCACGGTGGTGTTTCCAATGGTTTTGACGATCCTGTTCGTAGACTGGATTTTCTCCAACGAAAACCGACATAAAACGTTGAAGAACGTGACGGCTTTTGGGTTTTCCCGAGAGACGGTTTACTTGGGAAAATTTCTGACGGAGCTGCTGTTTGCCACCGCCGGCGCGGTCTTGATTTTCGGAGTTTATGTGGCCAGCGGGGCGATTCTGCTGGATCATAGTCCGGTCACGGGAGAAGTGACGGTCTTTTTCGGACGGCTGATGCTGGGCTGTTTTCCTTTGTGGATGGGCGGCTTGGCCATCTATCACGCCGGGATGTTTCTCTTCAAAAACGAAACGAAAGGGACGATGATCTCCGCTTTTGCTCTGGCCTTTCTGCCGCAGATTTTCAATTGGCTGGCCATGGCCTGGCCGATCTTTGGCAAGGTGCGGCCCTATTTTCTGATGAATGCGATGAAGGGATTGGGCGGAGGCGGCGATAGAGAAGCGCTTTATCCGGTGATTTCCGGAGAACAGATCGGATTTGCCTGGGCGGTGGGAATGGCCCACGTGGTGATTTTCATGGTTTTGGGATTGGTGGTATTTCGTAAAAAGGAGCTGTAGGTCCGGAGGAAAGGAGAAGGGCGATGTGGATTTGGATCGGGTTGACGCTGTGTTCGGCGGCCGGGGCAGTCTGCTTCGCCCTGCTTTTTTTCAACCTGAGGTCCGGCATGAGGGATGCGGCGGAACAGATGAAAATGATCAACGCGGAGGAGGTGTCCAATCAGCAGCTGCTCTGCGGAGCCGTGATCGGCGGACTGGAATCCCTGCTCGTTGAAGTGAATCGAGAGCTGGCCCGGCGGCAGGCGGACCGGACGGGCTACGAGAATCAGGAGAAGGAGCTGCGGCGGCAGATTGCCAACGTATCCCACGATCTGCGGACTCCGCTGACTTCTATTTTGGGATACGTGGAGTTATTGAAGGACGATACGCTGCCGCAGGAACGGCGGGAGGAATATCTGACCATCGTGGAACGCAGGGCCAAGGCGCTTCAGGAGCTGATCGGCGGATTTTACGATCTGTCACGCCTGGAAAGCGGAGGGTATCCTTTGCAGACCGCGCCGGTCAATCTTCATCACGTTCTATGCTCGCTGCTGGCCATGTTCTATCAGGATTTCGGACAGAGGGGATTTGAAATGGAGGTAGAGCTGGACGAGGACGCGCCGCCGGTGCCGGGAGACGAAGCGGCGGTGGTTCGGGTGTTGACCAATTTGATGCAGAACGTGCTGGCCCATGGGACGGGAAAGGCGGCCGTGCGTATGTGGGTGGAGCGGAATCCGGGAAGCGACCGGCGAGGAGAAGGTCGAAGGGGCGCGGTGGTCACGGAAATTTCCAATGAGACGGAGGAAATGACCGAAGAAGCGCTGCCGCATGTTTTTGATCGTTTTTTCACCGCGGATGAAATGCGCACCGGTCAGAACACCGGATTGGGATTGACCATTGCCAAGCAGTTTGTGGAACAGATGGGACATGAAATTCACGCCTCGCTGCGTCGAGAGGGAAAGCTGCGGATCTTTTCCATAAAAATTTGCTGGTTTTTTTAAAAAAGATGAAACAAAACACGTTTCCTCTTCGTCTAATCTTACAGAACCGCTGCTTTAGGGGAAAGCGCGGCGGGATTCGGAAGGCGGCACGAGGCCGTAAGGATTACGCGAAAGTCAAAAGGGGGTTTTTATATGACAATGAAAAATATCGTGCTGGGACTGCTCTGCTGTTCCCTCGTTTCCACGGGACTTTTTCTAACCGCGTGCAAGCCTTCTGAAAACGGTGCCGGAGTCATCATTCATGAGGATGGGACAACATCTATGGTGGAGGGACCGGGGGATACGTCGAGGCTGGCGAGCTTCAAGGACGTAGGTCTCTCCATCCGGGCGATGGCGCCGCAGCTGGTTCCGGGGAGTCAGGTGACTTCGGCGGCTCAAAGGGCGGGCGGCTCCGAGGATTCCCACAGCTCCGGCGGCACTGATGGTGCCGGCGGCTCCGATTCCGGCGATCAAAAGACCACTTTAAAAGGGATGGAGCTGGCGTTTGAGGAGCTTCCCAACGTTTGGAACGGCGCGGTGTATGACCGTGCGACGTATCAGCAGGTATTTTTGAAAAAATATGGAGAACAAAAGGAACTGCCGCAGACCGTGACCGACGGCAGCGTCATCTGCCTGGATTTTGGGGAGTATCAGCCGAAGGAGATCACGGTAATGCGAGATCCCAACCGCTATACCGCCGCCCGGCAGGAGGCGGAAGCGGGCGCCGCCGCGAGGACGATCTCGGGGGCGGACTTGGAGACGACCTTGGGCGCCGCCGCACAGACGACCTCGGACGCTGCCCCGGAGACGACCGCGTCGATGGGAGCGCTGGCGATTTTGGAGATTCCGCTGACGGACAATTCTTTTCCGGTGAGCTATGACGGCGGCAGTGAGATCGTTTATGATATTCAGTGCGGCTGGAGCAACGGCAACAGCGTGGAGTACGCGTTGATCATACGGTCCGGGGTTTGAAAAAGAAAGCATGTTTCAAGGCTGGCCGAATAGACATAGTGGGAACAGCCATTTTGTGTCTTCCAACTTTTTTGTTGTCGCTTCTGGACAGCCATGGGGTTTTATGGTAATATGGGAAAGACCTCATGGGGGAGTAGTTTGCGTGGTATCACACGTGTCAAGTCAACATTCTGGCGTTTGCGCCTGGCTTGCCTGAAAGAACGAGACTCATGTATGGCTTTTTAAGTCGTACATGAGTTATTTTTATGGGGAAAGGCCTGTCTTTCGCTCATCGAATCACGAATAAAAGGAGAATTGTGCTCATGGGATTTGCAACACTATTTTTTTTGGCGTTAGGTCTGTCGATGGATGCCTTTGCCGTTTCCATCTCCAACGGGATGTGCTACCGAGGGATCGGCAGAAAGGAAGCGGTGATCACCGCCTTTACTTTCGGCGTGTTTCAGGCGCTGATGCCGGTTGCCGGTTATTTCGGAGGACGTTTTTTCAGCGAGGCGATTTCCTCGCTGGATCATTGGATCGCCTTGATTCTGCTCTGCTTGATCGGAGGAAGCATGGTGCTGGAAGCATGGAAAGAGATGCGGAATCCGGGGGCGGACTGCTGCTGTGGAAAAAAGGAGTTCACTCTGCGGATTTTAATGGTTCAGGGGATCGCTACCAGCATCGACGCGCTGGCGGTGGGGATCAGTTTTGCCGTCATGAAGACCAACATCGTTTCCGCGGCGGCCTTCATCGGCATCATCACCTTTTTCTGCTGCGTGTTCGGCGCGGCCTTGGGGAAACGATTCGGGCTGCTCTTGGGACAGAGAGCCAAGGTGTTCGGCGGGTTGATCCTCATCGGCATCGGCGTGAAAATTTTTCTGGAGCACACCCTGGGCATTTAATACAATTTTTACAAAGCCGCCACAAAGCGTGATTGTAAAACCTCCGTTCTTTTTATATAATATGGTGCAGAATAGAGTATGAGTGAAACGGATCGTCCGCGGTGGACCGCGGGCAGGGAAGCCGCCATTCGGGGCGGCAGATGGGAGATGCCATGAAAAAGGAAGGGAAGAGCAATCCGGATTTGGAGCTGCTTCGTGGGAAAAAAGGTTTTATCTGCGATATGGATGGCGTGATCTATCACGGCAATCGTTTGATCGAAGGGGTTCCGGAGTTTGTAAACTGGCTGAAGACGGAGAACAAGAATTTTCTGTTTCTCACCAATTCCAGCGAACGGTCTCCGAAGGAGCTTCAGCAGAAGATGGCACGTCTGGGCTTGGAGGTGGATGAAAGCCATTTTTATACCAGCGCGCTGGCTACGGCCAAATTTCTGCAAAATCAGTCGCCGGGCTGCAGCGTATACGCCATCGGGGCCCCGGGCCTGCTGAACGCGCTGTACGATGTGGGAATCACCATGAATGATGTCAACCCGGATTACGTGGTGGTGGGGGAAGGCAGAAGCTACAACTATGAGTCCATTTTACAGGCGGTCAAGCTGGTGTTTGCGGGAGCCAAGCTCATCGGGACCAATTCCGACATCAATGGTCCGTCGGATAACGGAATTATTCCCGCTTGCAGAGCGCTTACGGCACCCATCGAGCTGACCACCGGAAAGACCGCCTATTTTGTGGGCAAGCCTAATCCGCTGATGATGCGAACCGGGATCAAGCGGCTGGGACTGCATGCCGAGGAGGCGGTGATGATCGGAGACCGTATGGATACGGACATCGTCACGGGGATCGAGGCCGGCATGGATACGGTTCTGGTGCTGTCGGGATTTTCCGATCTCAACACGGTGGAACAGTATCCCTATCGGCCCAAATACATTTTGAATCACGTGGGAGAAATCGTCTCGGGCTCGGCGAAAGGCTGAGAACGGCGGGACCTTCTACCTTCCGGGCAGCCGCAGCCGCCAGAACCACCCGAAAGGGAAAATTGGGCGGAGGCGCGCCAATCGATCTCTTGCAAACAAAAAGCGGCCGACCGCAACTTCATACAAGAAATACGGACGGTCCCCATGCTAGGATGAGGAGAATCAAGAATTGAGAAACGGAAAAGGAGATCGAATCATATGAAACAGCATCAAAACGGATGGGGGCACGCGCTGGCCTGCCTGACCGTGGTCATATGGGGGACCACGTTTATTTCCACAAAGCTTTTGTTGAACGATTTTACACCGGTGGAGATTCTGTTCTTCCGCTTTTGCCTTGGATTCCTGACCCTTTTGGTGGTGTTTCCCCGCAGACTGCGGATTGCGGATCGCAAACAGGAGCTGTATTTTGCGGCGGCCGGCCTCTGCGGCGTGACGCTTTACTTTCTGATGGAGAATATCGCCCTGACCTACACGCTGGCCTCCAACGTAGGGGTGATCGTATCCATCGCCCCCTTCTTTACAGCCATTCTGGCCCATTTCTTTTTAGATGGGGAAATTCTCCGCAAACGATTTTTCGTTGGCTTCGCTTTTGCCATCGTGGGGATTTTTCTGATCAGCTGGAACGGGACGGCGGTGCTGAAGCTCAATCCCCGGGGGGATCTTCTGGCGGTGCTGGCGTCTATGGTTTGGGCGGGATATTCTATCCTCACCAAGCGAATCGGGGAATTCGGATATCATACCGTTCAGACGACCAGAAGAATCTTTTTCTACGGTATTTTATTTATGATCCCGGCGCTGTTTTTCCTGGACTTCCATTTGGACTTCGCACGGTTTGTGCGGCCGGAGCATTTGGGGAACCTGCTTTACTTGGGACTGGGCGCTTCCGCCCTCTGCTTTGTCACCTGGAATTTCGCGGTAAAGGTCCTCGGGGCCATGAAGACCAGCGTGTACATCTACATGGTGCCGGTGGTAACGGTAGCCACCTCCGCGATCGTGCTCCACGAGCCGATCACCTGGTACACCCTGGCGGGAACGGCGCTGACGCTCACCGGGCTCTTTCTGTCGGAAAGCAAAGCGGCGAAAGCGGAGAAAAGCGAACCCTGGGAGGCTAACGCTGTCTCAGAAAACCCAGAAACCGGCTGTTAAAGAGGTCCAGTTCGTCGTAAAACACTCCGTGACCGCTGTTCTCAAAGGGATAGAGAACGGAGTCCACGATGCCTTCCTTTTGAAGAAGGGCCAGCTCAAAGGGGACGATTTCGTCTTTGACGCCGTGGAAGATTCCCGTGGGAACTTTAATCTTAGCCAGATCGGGCCGGCAATCCTCGTCTCGAAGAGAATAGGCGGTGGCGATGGTACCGATCCCGGAGGCATCCTCGGAGATTCCGGTGAACCAGTTCAGCAGTTCGGGGCTCTTGGGGGTGGCGAAGAGCATTTTTCCAAAGTCCGCGCAGAGCTTGGGGCGGTCGGTGGACGCTCTGTCGATCCAATCGTCGATGGCCGAGGCGGGGACCCCATAGGGATAGCCTTCGGTCCGGGTGAGCCGGGGGGCGGCGGCTCCCAGGAGGGCCAGCTTCTTGACTCCGTACCCGTTATAACGGCCCATGTAGCGGATGACGATCGCGCCACCCATGGAAAAGCCGACTAAGGTAAAGGCTTTGAGGTGCAGAGAGGTGATCACCGTGTGGATATCATCCGCCATCTGGTCGTAGGTGTAGCAGGTGGCCGGGGCGTCGGAACAGCCGAAGCCTCTCAGATCCAGCGTGATGACCCGGCAGCCTTTGGAGGTGAGCAGCTCCGTTTGGTATTC
>CAUHLX010000058.1 GCA_959606705.1 uncultured Bacillota bacterium
CGCTGATCACTCCTCTGCCCCGCAGCTTCTCCCCCACATAAAACGCATAGTCCTCATTGTCGTCGGAAAACGCCGCCGGACTGGCGAAAAACGCTTCCACCTCTCGCTGAGACGCGGCCGCGGGAACGAGGGCATATACGTAACCGCTGGGCCCCTCCGTCTTCGTTTGATTTTCATCGCCATCGACTGTCGTACTTCCATAGTAGGCGCTGACCGGAATCGGTTCTCCGGTATCTGCGTATCGCGCGATCAGCGCTATTTCCTTCCAATAATTCAGCGGCTCCGTTCCCAGGTAATAAGGGATCGCCTTGGTCACAAACCGCCCCTCCGACATGACGTCCGTGGGGACGGTCACCTCGGCGGCGGACGCCGCTGCCGGCTCAGCCGGGTCTGCCGCCGCCCCGGCCAAGGCCACCGACGACTCCGGCCGTTCCCCCGTTTCCGCCGCATAAGCAAAGCTTCCGCCGGCCAGCAGCAGTATCATTCCCACACAAAGCCCGCGCATCCATTTTCTTCTCATCGGACACCTCTCCTTTCCCTCCCAAAATACGATTGCCTCTTTTTTTCATCATATTATGAAACAGAAGAAACCGCAAGGAAATTAGCGCGTTTGTCCGTGAAAAACGTGTTTCCCGATGGCGGCCGCCACCCCGTCCCGATCGAAGCTCAGCGTCACGTGCTTGGCCGCCCGCTTCACCTCGTCCGCCGCTCCTGCCATGGCCACGGACACTCCGGCGAATTTCAGCATTTCGATGTCGTTTCCGCTGTCGCCACAGGCCATCACCTCTGCCGCCTCGATCCCTAAAAAAGCACAGAGCCGGGCCAGTCCGTCCGCCTTCGACGCCGTTCCTCCCCCGATCTCCAGATTGTTGGGCATGGAGCTGGTAATCGTAAGGCCGGAAAAACGGGAAAGGGCTTCCCGATCCGTCTCCCGCTGTTTTTGATCCTTGTAGCACAGGTTGACGGATTCCAGCCGGTCTCTGCGATCGATCAGAACTTCATCGATGTCCTCCACCGGAATCCGGCTGCTTCGAATGTAATCCACCCGATGGATCGGCTCTCCGTAGGCCAGGGGGTTCTCCACAAACTCCCGAGGTGCGTACACCCGACCATCGGCAAACACCTCGATCAGCCTCCGTCCCCCTGTCAAACGAGGCAGCAGCGGCTCCAGACACTTCCAATCGATGCAGTTCCGATAAAGCTCCCGGCCGGCTTTCAAGTCCAAAACCCTAGCCCCGTTGGAGGTAACCGCGTACCTCAAGCCGGGGAGGGCCAGAACGTCTGCCGGAAGCGCCGCTTCCACCCGCCCCGAGGCGATCACCACTTCGATCCCGGCTTCCATAGCCGCCAGCAGTGCCGTTCGGTTTCCCGCCGACAGCGTACCGTCCGCGGACAGCAGCGTTTCATCCATATCCAAAGCGATGAGTCGAATTTCTTTTTCCATTTTCCTTCCCCCTAAATTCTCCTCCGCAGGCCTTGACAAAAAGAAACACCGCCTGGCCGGACGGCGTTCCTCCCTTTTTGCTTCTTTAAACCACACGCTGTTTGATGAGACCATCCCGATAGGCGATCAGCAGTCTCTTCAAATCGTCGATCTTCTGCTGCATCACTTTTCCCGTATCGGTAGATCTGTTCAAAATCCGTTCCGTCAGCCCTTCCTTGGCCACCTCCGTGGAAAGGATATCCTTCTCTTCCGCCACCGCGACCTCCGCGGATTCAAAGGGCTCGTGAGCGGTGAGAATGAAGCCGTAGGAATTGTAAATGAGGGAATACCCCGCCACGCCGGTCTTTTTCTGATAGGCCTTGGCAAAGCCTCCGTCGATGACGAACACCCGGCCGCCCGCGTGAACCGGGCTGGTTCCCTTGCTCACCGGCATGTGACCGTTGATGATTCGGGCCACTCCCTTAGGCAGCCCGAATTCGGCCACCATCCGATCCACCGCCTCCACGTCGTCGATCAGCTTGAAATAAGGATTCTTCGCTTCCTTCCAGGTGGATTCGTCCTCGATGAAACAGCGTTCGAAGGTGGTGATCTTCCGTTTTCCAAACAGGGGCGACTTGTAGCCGCACCACATGTACCAGAAAAAGTCCACGCCTCGTTCCTTGGTCTCCGAGCCTTCCACGCCGAAGTAGCCCTGACGCATCATCCGTTCCGCGTAGTCCAGCCAGGCCTTGCCCTTCAGCACGCCGTCACTGGTCTGCACCTCCGCGAACGCTCCGTTTTCCTCCATGGGAATGCAGCCGTGGAACAGCAGATTGTCGTTGTAACACTTGTAGATGTTGCCCTGGCTAAACAGAAAGCGGATGTGGCGCTGAAGCGTTTCGCTTTCCAGGAACGCCGACTGCAGACGGTTCATCACCGCCTCTTCCATATCCGTGAGCTTGTAGGGATCGTCGGGATCGATGGTGGGGAAATATTTATTGTTCAGCTCGTAGCTCTTGCCGTCGATCTCCACGGTGGCGTTCTTGTAATCCACCTTGTGGAGCAGGCGCAGCGCGTCCATTTCATAATAAGGATGCTTTTCGATCAGCTGCCCCTCCAGTTTGAACTGTATGATGGCGATGGCCTTGTTGATCTTAGCCAGGGAGTTGAAGTCCGAAGCGTACAGTGCGTCCTTCTTGTTGACCACCGGCTTGAAATTGGGACAGGGATCGTCCGCGTAGGTGGACACCGCAAAGGTGACCAGCGGCCGAATACTGATGCCGTAGCCAACCTCCAGCGTGTGCAGATTATCGTAGCGGGTACAGATCCGAATCACGTTGGCGATGCAGGACAGATTGCCCGCGGCCGCTCCCATCCAGAGAGCGTCGTGATTGCCCCACTGAATGTCTACGCTATGGTAATTCATCAGCGCTTCCAGAGCGATGTCGCCGCCGGGTCCCCGATCGAAGATGTCCCCCAGCACGTGGAGCCGGTTGATGGAAATACGGGAAATCAGCTCGGACATCTTGGTAATGAAGTCGTCCGCCACGTCGATTTCGATGATGCTCTCGATGATGGTTTCCTGATACTCCTCCTTGCCGCCTTCCTCGCTGGCGCCGTACAGCAGCTCTTCGATGATGTAGGCGTACTCCTTGGGAATCTGTTTGCGCACGTAGGATCTGGTATACTTGATGGTTACCACGCTGCACAGCTTGATCAGACAGAGCAGGGTCTTGCGGTAAAATTCCTGAAGCGCTTCATCGTTGTCCATCGATTTCTTGACGACTTCCAGCTTCTGCTCGGGATAATAGATCAGTGTGGCAAAAGACTTGCGTTCTTCCGGGGTCAGCGTCTCCCCAAAGGTCTCGTCGATTTTCAGCTTGATGACCCCCGACGCGTTTTTCAGAATGTGAAGCACGGATTCGTACTCTCCGTGTATGTCGCTGATGAAGTGCTCGGTGCCTTTGGGCAGGTTTTGAATCGCCATCAGGTTGATGATCTCCGTACTGGCGGCTCCGATGGTGGGATAGCTCTGCGCCAACAGCTCCAGATACTTCAGTTCGCTTTGATTGAGTTCCATTTCTTCTCCTCCATTCGGTAAACGGCTCAATGAATATACCTTCATTATACCGGTCCGGAGAAGGTTAAACAAGTTAATATCTCAGAGGAATGGCGGAACGTCTCACCTGACCGCCCGAAAGCGGGACGCCGTTGATGCGCAGAAACTCGTGCACCCCGTATTGAAGAACGTCCCGCAGTTCACCAATCTCGGGGTCCGGAACACTTTGCAGGCGATATTCGGTGGTGTACTTTTCGCACAAGGGACTGAGACAGACGCCCCGTATCTCTTCCACGTTAAATCGAAGCTTTACATACGGAGTAAACATATTGTTGGTAAAACGAATCTTGTACAGCCGTTCCGGCCCCTTTTCCCGCCGGGCGAAATAATCGGTGAGCCTGCTGTTTGGCAGAGAGAGAACGATTCGGTATTCCTCCTCACTGGCAAAGCATTCGTGTTTAAAGAAGATCGACAGCCATTTCACCGCCGATTTGATGCAGGAGAGAAGCAGATCCCGGCCGGGGCGTCCGGTCTCCTGCCACAGACGGTCCACCGCCAGAAGATAGTCGGATATCAACGAGCTTTTGGTCTCCTCGTCGTAAATGATCCTTCCGTGGGACAGCAGCATATCGCTGCCGTAAAATTCTTCATTCAGCCGGGAAAAGGAGTCCGTCAGCTCCTGCCGATGAAAGGCGATGTTGTAGCCGCCCTCCCGGTCGTCCTCACTGGTGTAGTAATTCCATAAATTTAAAGAATCCTTCTGAAAGGAACAGGCTAAAACAAAGAAACGGAGATCCTCCGCCGCCGTTTCCTCTTCTCCGTATCCGTTGCCGAACAGCATCTCGTCAAAATCGGCCGGCGCCAGCAGGCGGGAAAGCCGCTCCGCAAAGGGGGCGGACAGTCTGTGTCCCATGCCGTTCAAGGTCTTTTCAAAGGTGTTGATGACATTGGCCATCTCCGTGCTGTCATTTAAAAACGCCACGTCCGTGAGGAAGAACTGCTGATTGGAAATAATATTGTGAAACCCTTCCGCGGAGGTGTAGTGGTAAATCTCCTCTTGACAGTCCTCCCGGATTCGCTCCACCATCCGCCGGCGGCACGCCCGGTAGCCGGCTCCCAGCCGGCGGTCCGTTTCCTCCATTCGCTCCATCTGCTTTTCTTCCGTGTATTTCATGCTTAAAGCTCCGTTCCCACTTCGTGTATTCGCATCATATTGGTCCGGCCTCCGATGCCCACCGGGAAGCCCGCGGTAATCACGATCAGGTCTCCCTTTTGCACCAGGCCGCCGGTTTCCGCCAGCATGACGGTCTCTTCGAAAATCTCTTCGGCACTGTTTTTCGGCTCGATCACCTTGGTCTCCGCGCCCCAGCACAGGGCCAGACGGCGCGCGGTCTTCGGCGAATAGGTAAAGGCCACGATGGGCGCCTGCGGACGGAACTTGGCCACCACAAAAGCGGTGTGCCCCGTAGAGGTGGGCGTAAAAATCGCCTTGGCTTTCAGTCCTCTGGCACTGGTGCAGGTGGCGTGGCCGATGGCGTTGGTGATGCTGTAATCCCGCATCAGGCTCTTCTCTCTGGTCAGCTCGTCGTAATTGAGCACCTCTTCCGTGGATTCGGCGATTCTGGCCATGGTGGAAAGCGCCTCCAGCGGATATTTGCCGGACGCGGTCTCGCCGGACAGCATGATGGCGTCCGTTCCGTCTAAAATCGCGTTGGCCACGTCGGTGACCTCTGCCCGGGTGGGACGGGGATTTCGCATCATGGAATCCAGCATCTGCGTGGCCGTGACCACGGTCTTGCCCGCGAAATTGCAGCGGCGGATGATCTTTTTCTGGACGATGGGCACCTGTTCGGGCGGAATCTCCACCCCCAGATCTCCTCGAGCTACCATGATGCCGTCGGAAGCCGCTACCAGCTCTTCTATATTCGCCACGCCCTCTTCATTTTCGATCTTGGAAATGATCCGAATGTATTCCGCGCGGCGGTCCTTCAAAATTCGGCGGATGGCTTCCACATCGGAAGCCTTGCGAATGAAGGAGGCCGCGATATAGTCGATCTCGTTTTCGATCCCGAAGCAAATATCCTCCTCATCCTTTTCCGTGATGGGAGGCAGGTTGATCTGAACGCTGGGCACGTTGATGCCCTTGCGGTCTTTGACCACGCCGCCGTTTCTCACCTCGCAGACGATGTCCTCGCCTCCTACGGATTTTACCGCCAGCTCGATCAAGCCGTCGTCGATGAGGATTCGATCCCCGGTCTTCACGTCCTTAGGCAGTTCGTGATAGGTCACACTGCAGATCCGATTGGTTCCCTGAACCTCCCGGGTGGTCAGAGTAAACTCCTGACCCGTTTCCAGCAGAACCTCCGGCTCCGCGAAGGTACCGGTACGAATTTCCGGCCCTTTGGTATCTAATAAAATAGCCACGTTGAGCCCCAGCTCCTCCCGCACTTTTTTGATGCGGTCAATTTTGATCTTATGCTCCTCATGGCTCCCGTGGGAAAAGTTTAAGCGGGCCACGTTCATTCCCGCCAGCATCAGCTGGCGAAGCATCTCTTCGCTTTCGCTGGCCGGTCCGATGGTGCAGATAATTTTCGTTTTTCTCATCCGATCAACTCCTTGTCCTAACATACGCTCTCATCCGTCATTTCATTCACACACTCTATTTCAATGGCTATCATACCCCCGTAGTTCGTCGGCTTCAAGGGCAATCGTGTAAATTTATTTCTCCTTGTTCGCTTTTATCCCACAGCACTCCGCGAAGGCTCTTCCGCTCCCGCAGGGACAGGGATCCCTATCCTCGATGGGCTTTCCGGTAATCAGGCTAATCACCTTTCCCTCCGTCTCCCGGCTCTCCCTCAGCTCCGCCTCCATGTGGCCGCCCAGCTCCCAAAGCCGGGTGTACCGCCGCAGCTCCAGCAGCTCGCCGAACAGCTGGTTGATCTCCTCCTCCGAGGAAAGGGAAATCGCGTACTCTTCAAATAGCTCTAAAAGCTCCGTCGGTTCTTTGCCCAGCTGCAGGAAGGTGTTCAACAGGTCCAGCAGGGAGTCCGCTCCCACGTTATCTTCCCCCGTTCGGTCCGTAAAAAACCGCTTTAAACGCTGATGTACCTTCGTCCTTTCGTAATAATCCGCTTTTGCAAACCGATCCAGGGCCTCCCGCGTCTTTGGGACGTGGAGCGAAACGTCAGTCCGGCGCCTCGGCAGCCGGTCCCGCAGCTCGGTCTCCAATTCCAGGCGCACGGAGCTGAGGTACTCGCCGCGCATCACGTATTCACAGAGATTATACCCCGCGAAGGTATCGATCATGTCTATCATTTCTTCCTCGTCCGTTTCGTATTCGGAGGGAACATACTCGTTATAGATGCGGACCAGATCATAGACCGACACCATTCCGTAGAGATTGGCCGCCGCCTTGAAAAACCGGTTGAAATCCTGTTCCTGATAGCGATCCTCCCAAAACATGTCGTCCTCTTCCAATTCCAAAAAGAGCTCCGCCAGCTCGTCCGGCATGAGGAACACCACGCCCGCTTCCGTGCGGAAGGGATAGAGCAGTCCTCCCACGATCAGCGGCATCAGATCCGCGCAGTAAGCCTGCTCATAGGGGATCATTTCTCCCAAAGCCGCGATCTCCAGCAGATTGAGTCCCTGCTCTCCGGTATAGATCCCGTGATAGCTCACGTAATTTTCATCCAAAAGCTCTTGGCTGATCTGCTCTTCCAGCCGGGACCGCTGGGCGGTATCCGCCTCCGGCACATCGAAGCTATCGGCCATATCCCGAACGCGCTTCAACGGAAGAGCGCTCAGAATATCGAACAGGGAAACGCAGCACGGTTCCTCCAAGGTCAGGGAGGAAATCAAGGTATCCATCACTCCTCTCAATTCCCGAATATGGAACATTTCCTGAGAGTAGTCTATGACCAGCGAACGGACTTTGTTCTCCGCCTCCAGCAGATCGAAGCCCCGGCCGGCAATGCCATTCAAAGGACTTTTGCCGTTTTTTAAATCGTCCCAGGAGCAGCCTTCACCGTCGTCTCCGGGAGACGCGTTCTTCCCGTCCACACAGTGGGCGCCGTAGAACAGCGGAATCTCCACCTGGCCTTCCACTAAAATCCGCACCTCTCTCCCCAAGGCGCATTCGTAACGATAACGGAATTCTTCTTCCGTTTCCAATAGATCCTTTAGTTTTTTCTCTCCGGAGTGCAGCTTCCGGAAGCGTTGGGAACCCTGGGGTTTTCCCCCGTTCAAACAGATTACGGAGTCTTCGTCACATTTGATCAGTTCGTTGATATTCCGACACAGTCGCAGTCCGTGGCGCGGAAGCTCGAACCAATACAGATGACAATTTTCCCAGAACATTACGGCTTGTATGACCTGATGGAGCTGGTCAAAGGTGGCCGATGACGGCACATTAACCCTGCGCCACACCTCCGGCTTTTTTCCCGCCAAGATGAGCTTCAATTGATATGCAGTCATATTGTCCCCTCGCTTTCCATGCTTCGATCCCCAGACTGTGGTTGTCCCTCTATATTATCATAAAATTCCACAATATAAAAGAATTTCGGTACGGGACCAAGAGGGCTTTCATGCCCAAAAACTAAACCCGGAAGGACTTTTTGTCCCCCGGGTTTAACAAATGGGATTCAACAAATGTGATACATTTCCTATTGGAAAAATAGTTCTCTTTTCCGCCCTATTTTTCCGCTTGAGTCAAACGGGCCTCGGCGGCCGGAAGGCAGCCCTTCGGAGCGGAGCGCCGGTCGAAAAGCAGTTCGAGCTCCAAACCGCGGTGCATCGCGGCCTGCTTCAGAAAACAGAGAACGATGCCTACGTCCAGCTGATTCATCTTCTCGAACAGAGTCGCTTTGATCGGAGGCAGCTTGATCCGATTGATCTCCATTCGATCCGGCGTTCCGCTGAAATACCAGGGCTGTCCGTTGGTCGCCGAGGGCGCCAGACGAACCAGCTCCAGCATCGACCGGGTCGGCGGGTCCGCAAGGAGCTCCGGCGCGGCGATTTCCGTCAGAGGTTTTCTCTTAAATTCCTCCACGGACTCTCGTTGGCAGGTCCGGGGATCCGCCGGTTTTCCAAATGCCAGCATGATCACGTAGTCCAAGCCCGGCTTTCGATGAATCAACTCCTTCGGCGGCTTGGCCATACCCAGCCAGCAGGCTCCGATCCCTCGGTGGGCCAGATACAGATCCACCTGCTCCATCAGATAGCCTCCGTTGGTCACGTATCCCGGCGCCGCCTCTTCGTAGAGGCACAGATAATAGGGCGCCTTGATGGAGAACAGTCCCTTTACCCTCTCGCCCCTCAAGATTTCAAACTCCCGGCGGATTCCTTCCTTCAGCGGTTCCGCGCTCTCCGCGAATTCCGTAATCTCCGTCAGCGCTTCATCGGACAGCGGTTCGTCGGCAAAGGCTCTCACCGACTTCCGCCGAAAACACAGCTCATAAAATTCCCGCATGCTTGCTCCCCCTTTTATACCACGTGAATATGAAGTCCCTTCATCACGTCCAGCGCCGCCCGGTTCAGCTGGTCGTCAAAGCTGGCGGTCCCCGCGGCATCCACCACGATCACCGCTTCCGGCTGAGCGGTCTTGGCCAGCACCGCGTTGGAAATGACACAGATGTTGCTCACCAGTCCCACAAATTCGATCTGTCCATAAGTCTGTGCCGTGAGATACCGATAAAATTCCCCGGAACCGAAGGTGTTTTTCATAAACCATTTGTGTCCCCGCGCCAGCTCCTTCACTTGACCGTACAGCTCCCAGCCCTTGGTTCCTCGTACACAGTGGCGCACCGGAAGATTCTTTCCTTCCTGCGTCTGCTCGTAATCCTCTCGGTGAGTGTCCAGGGTAAACACCACCTCGTCTCCCCGTTCCTCGTATTCCCGTATCTTGCGGCAGATCACCGGCTCCAATTCCCGGGCCTTTGGGAAGCCCAGGGATCCGTCCACAAAATCTCTTTGGTAATCCACTACCACCAGCAGTCTTTTCATCGGTGTTCCTCCCCTTTTCCGTTTTCTTCATTCTAACACATTTCTCCGCCGCGTCAATCCAGTTCGGCGGCTCCGGTGTAGAGCTGATAATAACGGCCTTTCAACGCCAGAAGATCTTCGTGGGTTCCTCGCTCGATGATCTCCCCCTGCTCCATTACCATGATGGCGTCGGAATTGCGCACGGTGGACAGACGATGGGCGATGACAAAGGTGGTTCGATCCCGCATCAGCCGATCCAGCCCCCGTTCAATTTGGCGCTCGGTTCGAGTATCCACGGAACTAGTTGCCTCATCCAGAATGAGAATCGGCGCATCCGCCACCGTCGCTCTGGCGATGTTCAGCAGCTGTCTCTGACCCTGACTGAGATTCGCGCCGTCCCCCTCGATCATGGTGTCATATCCCTGCGGCAGACGCTTGATAAAGGAATGGGCGCTGGCCAGCTTGGCCGCTTCCTCCACCTCCTCGTCGGCAGCCGCCAGCCGTCCGTAGCGAATGTTTTCCCGCACGGTGCCCGTGAACAGATGCGTATCCTGAAGCACCATGGCGCAGGCCGCCCGCAGGCTGTCCTTCTCCAGCTTCCGAATGGGAATGCCGTCCACGGTGATTTCCCCCTGATCCACATCGTAGAATCTGGTGACCAGATTGGTGATCGTGGTTTTTCCCGCGCCGGTGGAGCCTACGAAGGCGATCTTCTGGCCCGGCTTTGCAAACAGGGAGATATCCTTTAAAATCACCTTTTCGGAATCGTAACCGAAGGTCACGCCGCGGAAGCGAACATCGCCTTTTACGGGAATCCGCTCCGAGGGGCTTTCCCAGTAATAGTCCCTGCCGCCGCCGTGAATCAGCCGGAATTCCGCGTCTTCTTCCCGCTTTTCCGGGGTTTCCTTCATCACCTCAAAAATCCGCTCCGCCCCGGCCAGGGCCGTGATCACCGCGTTGTACTGATTGGTGGCCTCATTGATGGGCCGTCCGAAGCTCTGCACCAGCTGCAGGAATACCACCAGACTTCCCACCGTCATCCTGCCGAACACCGTGAGAATTCCGCCCAAGGTGGCTACCAGCGCGTAGTTCAAATTGTTGATGTTCTTGGAAATGGGCATCATCATTCCGGCAAAGCCTTGAGCGGCAGTCGCCGCCTGGCGCAGATTTTCGTTCTTCTCTTCGAACTCCTTCTGTGCTCGTTCCTCATAGCAGAAGACCTTGACCACCTTCTGACCCGTCATGATTTCCTCGATGTATCCATTCACTTCCCCCAGATTTTTCTGCTGGGCCACGAAGTGCTTGCTGCTGGCTTTCATCACCTTGCCGGCGCAGAACACCATCAGCGGCATCATCAGAAGACTGAGAACCGTCAGCCAAACGCTGCGGTACAGCATCATTCCCAAAATCCCCGCCAGCGTGATCACGCTGGAAAACACGGTGGTCAAGCTGTTCTGCATGGCGTCGTTGAGGGTGTCCACATCGTTGGTAAAGCGGCTCATCAGCTCTCCGTGCGTATGAGTGTCAAAGTATCTTACGGGCAATCCCTGCAGGTGATTGAACAAGTCTCTCCGAACATCGTTGATGGTCCGCTGTGACACGATCAGCATCAACCGGTTCTGCAAATAGGCCGCCGCTACGGAAACCAGATAGATGGCTCCCAGAATCATTACCCCCTGAAACAGTCCCGCAAAACGTTCCGCGGTAGTGGGATTGCCGTGGATCGGCTGCAGGAAGTTGTCGATGATGGGCTGAAGCGCCGAAACACA
>CAUHLX010000059.1 GCA_959606705.1 uncultured Bacillota bacterium
AGCCAAGGATCTTCTGCCGGATCAGTTTTAGGAGGGATGAAGGATGAAGCGCACTTTTCTGATGATCACCGGATCGGCGGCGGGGTGCCTCGTTCTGCTTTATTTGTGTACCATAATCGGAATTACGTCAATTCCTCTGGACGAGATCAACCGGATTCTGATCGCCAAGCTGCTGCCTTTTCCGGGGAATGACTCGGTGTCCGCTTCCGTAAACGCTTCGATTATCTGGAACGTGAGAATGCCCAGAGTCGTACTGGGATTTTTAGTAGGAGGTGGTCTGGCGGTCTGCGGCGCGGCGTATCAGGGGATCTTCAAAAATCCCATGGCCGATCCGTATCTCCTGGGAGTTTCCTCCGGCGCCGCTTTGGGCGCCAGCATCGGCATCGTCCTGCATATTTCCAAGAGCTTTGCCGGACTGTCGGGAACTGCGCTCATGGCTTTTGCAGGAGCATTTCTGACAATCCTTTTAGTCTATGGCATTTCACGCAGAGGCGGACGGGTTCCCGTGGCGTCCCTGCTTCTTTCCGGCATTGCGGTGAGTCAGTCTCTCACCGCTTTCATGTCTCTGATTATGATTTTCAATGTGGACAGCATGAATCAAATCGTCTTCTGGACGTTGGGAAGCCTCAACGGGACCAGTTGGAAACAGGTGGTTCTGGTGGTTCCCCATATCGTCCTGGGCTTGGTCCTTCTGATGGCGTCGGCTCGCGAGCTGGATGTGATGCTGCTGGGGGAGGAAACCGCTGCCCAGCTGGGGATTCATACCGAGCGTTTGAAAAAAAAGGTGCTGATCGCGTCCTCCGTCATTACCGCGGCCATGGTTTCGGTTACCGGGATCATCGGCTTTGTGGGTTTGGTCGTGCCTCACGTGGTCCGGCTCCTTCTGGGACCGAAGCATCGGACCCTGCTGCCGTTTTCCCTGATGTTCGGCGGGACCTTTCTGGTCATCTGTGACACGCTGGCTCGCAGCCTGTCCTCGAGAGAAATACCGGTGGGGATTATCACGGCGGCCTTCGGCGGTCCGTTTTTCATCTATCTGTTGAGACAGTCGAAACGGGGTGAGGCGTAATGTGCGTGCTGGAATTTCAGCAGGTTCATGCCGGCTATGGAAGCCGTGAAATTTTAAGCGGATTCAGTGCCAGGCTGGAACCGGGAGAATTCGTGGGTTTAATCGGTGCCAACGGAGCGGGAAAATCTACGCTGATCAAGTGCGTCTCCGGACTGCTTTCCTTGCGGAGCGGACGAATCCTGATAGATGGACGGGACAATTCCGGACTGCAGCCCGGAGAACGAGCGAAGAAGGTGGCGGTAGTGCCCCAAGCTTTTGAGGTGGAGTACGATTTTACGGTGGAAGACATCGTGTTTATGGGAAGGAACCCTTATATCCGAGAAAAAGGTCACAACAAGGCCAAGGATCAGGAACTGGTGAATCGGGCGCTTCGTATGACCAAGACGGAGGAATTTGCCGGACGGCTGTTTTCACAGCTGTCGGGAGGAGAAAAACAGCGGGTGATCATTGCCCGAGCCATCGCTCAGGAGCCGGAGGTCATCCTGCTGGACGAGCCGACCTCCGCATTGGATCTTTCCCATCAAATCGAGGTGATGGAGCTGATTCGGCGGCTGAACGAGGAAGAAGGACTGACGGTGGTGGCGGTGCTTCACGATGTCAATCTGGCGGCTCGGTACTGCAAGCGTTTGATCATGCTGAATGATGGAATGGTAATTGCCGACGGTGCGCCGGAGCAGGTGATCGTGAAGAAAAATCTCAATCAAATTTACCATATGAAAATGATGGTTCGAGACAACCCGCTGTTCGGCTGTCCGGAGATCGTACCCATTCGAGTGCTGGAAACGGAAGGCGTGCGGACTCCCCTGCGGATTCACGTGATCTGTGGGGGCACCAGTGCGGGGAAGGTCCTGGAACAGCTGGACGAAATGGGGCACGATGTGAGCGCGGGTGTGCTCAATGAGGGGAGCGGCGACTGGAGCGTTTGTCGTTCTCTGGGGCTTTCCATGGTGGAGGAACGGCCGTTTACCCTGATTACACCGGAGAAGCAGAAGGAAAATCTGGCGATGATGGCGGACGCGGACTTTATTCTAATTGCCGATCTGCCGTTCGGCGCCGCGAACATCAATAATCTGCTGGGCTTGGAAACACAATCGGCTCAGGTGGTGTTTCACACCCATTGCGAGGACTTTACGGGAGGGATGCTGGAGGAACGGCTTCGGGCGATCCGCAGCGCCGGACATCTGGTGGAAATCGAGGATCACAGTCAGTTTGTGGAGATGGTGCGTTAAATGTGACATACTGTCGTCATATTCCGGGTGTTATAATAAAAAAAGAGAGAAGGATAGCGAGACAGGAGGAGATGACATGCTGGAACTGCCTGAGAGCCTGACTTTGGCAAAACAATTGGAGGAGACGGTAAAGGGGCGGCGGATCACCGCGGCGGAGGCGAATCAATCACCCCATCGATTTGCCTTTTTCTTCGGTCCTCCGGAGAACTATCCGCAGCTGCTGAAGGATCGGACCATTGAAGGGGCAAAGGCCTTTGGAGGACTGGTGGAGCTGTACCTGGGAGAGCTCAGACTGGTGTTCGGAGACGGAGCAAATCTCAGGTATCTGAAGCCGGGGACGCCGCTTCCGAAGAAGCATCAGCTGGTCTTGGAATTGGATGATGGCGGCCAGCTGGTCTGCACCATTCAGATGTATGGCGGAATCTGGGCTTTCACGGACGGTGAAAACGACAGCTTTTATTATCTGGTGGCCAAGGAAAAGCCTTCTCCGCTGTCGGAGGATTTTGATGAGGGCTATTTTCAAGGACTCCTGGAAGGGGAAAAGCCTAAGCTGTCGGCTAAGTCGCTGCTGGCTACGGAACAGAGAATCCCCGGATTGGGAAACGGTGTGCTTCAGGACATTCTGTTTCACGCGAAGATCCATCCGAAGACTCCCATCGGACTGCTCACGGGAGAGCAGCGGGAGCGGTTATTTCACAGTGTAAAGGATACGCTGGCTGAGATGACCCGGCTTTGCGGCCGGGACACGGAAAAGGACCTCTTTGGCCAGCCGGGAGGATACCGAACCTGCTTGTCCAAAAATACGTTAAAGGATCCTTGTCCCATGTGCGGCGGCGCCATTCGGAAAGAGGCTTATCTGGGAGGCAGTGTGTATTTCTGTCCTCATTGCCAGCCCTTGCAAATCGAATCAGAAAGAGGAATTTGAGTATAGTACGTTTAGTGTATTGTGATAACCTATGAAAAATCGAGATTTTAAGAAGCAGATCGATTGGCAATCGCTATGTTAAATTTTCTCAAAAAAAGGGGTGGACAAAACCGCCCCTTTCCCTTATAATATTTTTTGCGTGCGGAAGTGGCTCAGGGGTAGAGCATCGCCTTGCCAAGGCGAGGGTCGCGAGTTCGAATCTCGTCTTCCGCTCCAGTTCGGAAATTCCCTGTTTGGCACGAATCTCCGCCGCTATACGGCGAGGCTTCTTAGCTGGACAGGGAATTTCTTTGCTTTCGCCCGCAATCTTCGCGGGTGAGATACGAGGGATGGAACATACCTATCGCCACCATAAAGAAAGGGATTTGATTTGTGTATGAAAAAGAGCGGAATATGACACCAGAGCAGATACAACTGTTGAAAGCAATTAAATCTATGAAAAGTTTTGAGATAGACAACAGCTTTGAAATTGCATTTCATAAGCAGCTATTGATACCCTATTTCAACATGGACGACATGGCGTTGGCTTTTCCGGAATTTTCAGGAAGTGCGATTTATATGGTATTGCAGTCGGATCGTCTGGAGCTAATAGAGATCGATAAAGGGTCCGACCCTCCCGGTATTTTATACCGCAATTGTACCACAGGCCGATCCGATCGACTGGATAACCTATGGTTCTTTCCCTTTCCCATTCCCAGAAATGCCCTTCATATGGAGATTGTCTCCAATGCTGTTCTGGAAGTGGGGATTAAAAAAGAATGGCGGTCCCGCTGTCCACAGTTTAGAGAGTATATACCCATTAAAATTAGCATTTACGATCTAATCACCCAAAGCGGACGGGAGACTGAAACTGTCTCAGCTTATGAGCTGCTATACATCGGTTCTTCAAAAAATATATATAGGCGTCTAAACAATCACGAAACTATATTGAAAATCTTCCGCCATAATGCGGCTTCAAATCCCACCAAGGAGCTATTTGTCTGGATTCTTAAACCCAAGCCAAAATTTTATAACAAAGAGGTAGGTGCATTCGCTGGTATGTTGCTGTCCAGTTCTGTTTGGCAGAAGGAAGGTCCGTTGAGCATTGATGTGGAGGAGGAAAACCTTCTATTGATTGCAGAGGCCATGCTCATTAATTATTTTAAGCCTGAGTACAATGAGCAATATGTAAGCAAAATGCCAAGTTCTGCACATGTCGTCTTTACCAAACTCAAAAACGCGGGGGCACACAACCTTCAGGTAAACTTGAATTTATTTATGCAGACCTACAAGGTTATTTTAACACTGAAGACCAGTACTGTGGACACAGACAACGCCAAGCATCTGTCACTTCTGTGTACATTGGAAAGCCTGGAAAAAAACCCGCAAAGTACAATTATCTCAGCCGAGGTGATGCCGGAAATACTGTATCCGTTTTTGATAGGAGATTAGGTGTGCCGCATCCGGCATTACAGGGACATATTTACGTACGTACGGTGCTTTATTCGGTCCGATCATTAAGCCCTGCGTAGTCGACGACCGTGCAAATCAGTGTGCTATGCTGTTGATTATAAAATTCCAACCGACGGGTTTACATGCGTTTAAGCGAACGACATCTCAATCGTATCTTTGACCAGTATGTGGGTATGAATATCAAAACATTCTCTCGCTTGATTCGCAAAGGCGATACGACTCATGCAAAATCAGCACCACAAGAATATCGAAACAACAGGTCCGATTTTTATACGGAAAAAATCGGATTGACAGCAGTTTGGGGCGATCGGAATGGTCCTTATACATCTTTTGCAGTAAGCAGTGATGCCCCTCCGTGCTTTGCTATTTTTTCTGCAGACGCTATGACGATGTTTCAAGGGTATCGGCAGCCAAATAGCGGCACACAGCCGGACACCGTTGTGGGAGTCATTCCCACGCTTGACTTAGCTGGAGATTACCGTCGGCTGAAAGCGGCGGCAAAAAGAAAAAGTATCCTGATTCAGGGTACTTTTTCTTTGGGGATCGTGAACAAGGCCCTCCATATGTGCCCGAACCCCTTATTTCTCCGCGTAGTAAATCAGCATGCTTAACTGTACGACGGAAGCCCCGGTATTCCGATAGCTGTGGGGAACATCCGATTTGAAGCGAAGGGAATCGCCCTCCGCCAGCTGAAAACGTTTCCCGTCCGCGATGATTTCCAAATTTCCTTGAAAGACGGTGATATACTCCTCAGTTCCGGCAATATGAGGCTGAGCCAGCAGCGCGCCCTCAGGTTTTATAACAATTCGGTACATCTCAAACAGGCGTGCTTCATCAAATGGGAAAATCGGATAGTTGACATAACGTCCCTGATCTTCTAAAACAGGGGAAAGGGATGCGCAGGGGACGAATGAGGTTTCTTCAAAGGAACGTTCTGTCAAGGAGGTGAATGACACCTTGAATCCATTGGCAATTTTCCATAGTACGTTAATGGTGGGATTAGCGTCTCCACGTTCGATTTGCGAGAGCATACTTCTGGAAACCCCCGTGATTTGTGCCGCGGCATCCAGAGTTAATTTTTTGTTTTCTCGTATCTTTTTGATATTCTGCGCTGTAGTTTTTGAAATGTCCAAGAAAGCACCTCCGATATAATGGATATAATTCCGATATAATATTGACAAAGGGAACGGCAAGCGATATACTGCAAGTGTCAATATATTGTTTCTTTAGTGCATTATACCGCATTGCACACAAAAGTCAATCCGGATTGCAAAAGGAGGCATCCCAATGGAATTAATCAAAGCGACGAATCGAGACCTTCCGCGTATCATGGATTTGATCCAACAGGCAAAGACGTTTTTGAAAAGTAGTGGAGTGGATCAATGGCAAAACGGATATCCCGATCAAGCTCGAATTGAAAAAGATCTGGAAAACGAAACCGGGTTTCTCTTTGTCAGCAATGGTCAAAGGATCGGTTACCTCTGTATCGACTTCGACGGGGAACCTGCCTATGAGGAGCTTGACGGCGAGTGGATCAGTATTCAGCCGTACGTGGTTGTGCATCGGCTGGCGCTGGATGACACGGTGAAAGGAAAGGGGCTGGCGTCCCAGGTTTTCCGGCTGGTGGAAGAGCTGGGCAGGGAGCACAAGGTTCATAGCTTTAAAGTGGATACGGATGACGGCAATCAAATTATGAAACACCTTTTGATAAAAAACGGATTTCAATACTGTGGAACGATTTCTTTTGACAACAGTGAGAAAATCGCGTTTGAGAAATTGATATGACAAGGCGGCGGGAGGATGACTCGAACACTGGACACCTCGGAATTACCGGTAAAGAAGTATGGTGAAAAAACGCACATCGATTGGGAACAGGCGGTAGGAGAGAAGATTCCTTTTGTCTATGACTGCATCTCCGGAGAACTGACGATTCTGGAGCATCAGACAGGCAACTATGTTGTCATAGGCTATTCGAATCAAATCAAACGACTGCGGACCAATCATCTGTTCGAAATGAAAATTCGCGATTTGATCGATCCGGAGAAAGAGTGCCTTTGTCAGCGAGGAACCAAGACTCAGGAGACCTTTCTCAGAGAAGTCCGGGAACGATACGCGGATGAATATGAAGTGCTGTCAACCTATCGCGGAAATAAGAGACCCATTCGCGTCCGGCACAATTGCGCGGCCTGCGGTTATCGTGAGTTTACGCCCACTCCGAACAATTTTTTGAGAGGCTCCGGGTGTCCCGCCTGCAATGGCAGCCCATCGTTTCCGGAAATCTGCCTGCTCCTGGTTATCTCGAAATGTTATCCGCAAGCGGAGAAACAGAAGATCGGCGGCCGGGAATGCGACATCGTTTTCCATGAGCAGGGGAAGCGCGTGGGACTTCAGTATGACGGCGCCTTTTACCACAAGCAGGCTCGGAAGGACGACGAGTTCAACCGCCTTTTTCTGGAGGATGAATCCAGTTATCTCCTTCGGATCAGGGAGCGGGGATGTCCGAAGCTGGAACCCCATCCTCGACTGTACGAATTGAACGCCCCCAACAAATACACGAGGAAAAGCCTTCAAGAAACCCTATCTCAGGTCTTTGAAGTGATCAATTCTTTGCTGGAACGCACGGATCAGCCGCGATTGACCGACAAAATGATCGATCAGGCCAGAATTCAATCCAAGCGAAATTATCATTACAAGAGTCTTATGGAGGAATACATTCGTTATCTGCACGAACACAAAGCGGCGCCGCCATATCGGCAGGAGGGCAATTTGCGGGAACGAATCACCACCGCGATTCGGGAACGACGATTCAGCGAGGAGGAGCTGGCCGACATTCGGGCGATTCAAAACCAATATGGACTGCGAATCGATCAGCGGGCGGCGGAGGATATTTTCCGCGATATGATGGCATTTTACCTTCGGAATGACAGATTACCAAGGCAGCAGGTCGGCGGAGAGACGGAGAACCGTCTTCATCGAGAGATCAAGAGGTGTGTGTGCAAGGGCATCTTTACGGAACGGCAGATGGCTCAGTACCGACAACTGTGTGAAAACGTCTCCAATTATCCTCTACCGGCCGATCGGCTGTTTCAACTGTATGTGGAATTTGTTCGAACCAATCAACGGCTGCCCGGCACCGCCCACGGAACCTTCGAGAAATCCCTGCTTTCCAGGACCAACCATCGCTTGGCACGCAAGACCTTTTCACCGGAACAGCAGGCGGAGCTGAAACGGCTGCGGCGGCAATTTTCCCGCAAATCCCAAACGCCGGAACGAAAAGGAAAGGCTTGACCGCCTTTTTTCATCCGAAAAGATTTGAAAAAAGTGCTTTCTTATTTTTTTAAAGCATTATATGCTCTTTACGGACATCGATGTACGAAAATAAAAGGAGCAGAAACTATGAGAAACTATTGTAATTCCGCCGAACTGCTTTCGGTCATTCATTCCCGGTACGACAGCATCAGAGGAATCGTAATTCTCAAAGATGGTGAAACCATTTATGAAGAGGCTTTTCGCGGATACGATTTAGACAAGCCGGTGCACGTCGCTTCCGTGACCAAAAGCATTCTCTCCGCCTTGGTGGGAATTGCCGTCGATCAGGGGGCCATCCGATCCGTGGGACAGAGAGTTCTGGAATTCTTTCCGGAATATCAGGCGAGGGGACGCTGTGAAAATCGTGAGAATGCCACATTGGAAGATTTATTGAACATGACGGTTCCTTATGCATTTGATAACTGGAAGGAACCACTGGAGGACTTGTGCCGGTCGGAGGACTGGGTGACCTTTGCGCTGAATCTGATGAGCGATCGAGAAGCACCGGGGCGTTTCCAATATTCTACGGCCGGCGCACATCTGCTGTCCGCGGTCATTACGAAGGCCACGGGAAAAAGCGCACGGGAGTTTGCCAACGAGGTTCTGTTTGAACCTATAGGAATGCGGACGATCGCAGACCATCCGATCACCGTTTTCGATTATGAAAATCTGTTTGGAAGCGGATTAAAAGGGTGGGCGCACGATCCTCGAGGGATTTCCACGGGCGGATGGGGCTTGATGCTGACGCCGCGGGATATGGCACGTTTCGGGCTGCTTTATCTCAACCGAGGAGCGTGGGACGGACGGCAAGTCATTTCCGGAGTCCGGATCGAGGAGACCTTTGCTCCCAACGACAATCACTATGGCCGTTTATGGTGGCAGATGAAAGAAAACGAGGAAATGATTTACGCGGCGATGGGCGACGGAGGCAGCATGATCTGCTGCCTTCCCCGGAAAAGCTTAGTCGTTGCGGTAGTCTCGGAGTTCACTGCGAATCCCGAAGATCCGGGCCTGCTGATCCGCGACCTGTCCCGACTTTAAGCTCTTTATGGAGACGCGCGGCGATCAACACCGTAATCAGGGCGGAGAATACATCGGCAAGGGGCTGGGCGTAAAGAATCCCGTTCAAGCCCCAAAGCCTTGGAAAAATCCAAATGACAGGCACAAAGCAGAGCCCTTGCCTGCAGGCTCCCAGAAAACAGCCTTCCGCGGCTTTTCCCATAGCCAGTAAAAGCGACGAATAGACCGTGTAGAAGCCGAAGAGAAGGAAGGATAAGCCGTTTGCCCGAAGGGCCAACGCCCCTACACGGATCATCTCCAAATCGTTTTGAGTAAATTGAGAGAGGATCGTCGTAGAGAACAAGGCTGCTGATAAGCCGAAGACGATACAGAATCCGGTGGACCAGAGGAGAGCGGTTTTGATCACCTCATGCAAACGGTCATATTTTTTTGATCCGTAGCCGTATCCGGCGATGGGCTGCAGACCTTTCAAAAATCCAAACACCATCAGGCTCCCCACGGACATGAGCTTTGTTACGGCTCCCATGGCGGCCAACGCGGAATCACCGTAGGCCCTTGCTCCGTCATTGATCATTGATATGGAAAGACTGGTCAGCAATTGAAAGGCTAGGGTAGGAATTCCGATTTTCAAAATTTCCGACAAGATTTCTTTGGAAAAGCAGCAGCATTTTATGCTGAAGCAGAACACGCTCTTTTTCCTCAATATGTAGAGCAAATACACCAATGTGGAAATAAACTGCGAAATGGCCGAAGCGATGGCGGCCCCGGCGACTCCTAAATCTAAAACAAAGATGAAAAGCGGGTCCAACGCCACATTCAATATGGCGCCTGTCATCAAGACGCACATAGTGGTTTTAGCGGCCCCTTCGCTTGAAACAATGTTGTTCATCGTGACATTGAATACGTTGAAAATGGAGAAGGCGATATAGATCCTCGTATAGGCGACCGCGTAAGGCATGACGCTTTCGCCGGCTCCCAGCAGCTTTAAAATGGGATTTAAAAAGAGGATACAAAAGACAATCACCGCCGCGCCTACCAGGATACTGCCATATAAGGCGGTGCTGGCAGCCTTGTTTGCCTGTTCCTGATCCCCACGTCCCAGCAATCTGGAAAGATAGGAAGCGGCGCCATTGCCGAACAGCAAGCCTAAGCCCACGACGACTTGCCCCAGGGGATAGGCAACGGTAATGGCGCCCATTTCAATGGTTCCCAGCTTTCCTACGAAGTAGGCATCCGCCAGGTTGTATAAGGCGTTAATCATCATTCCGATCATCGTGGGCAGACCCAGCGCCAATAAAGCTTTCGACACCGGTGCGTTTCCCAGCAGTTCCATTTTTTTCGTTTGTTTGTTCATCCTTCACACCTTTCGTCCACATAAGATATAAATTATAATACTATAAATTATAGTATTTGACCTGCGATGCACATGGTACTATAATTTATAGTACTTGTCAAGCGGGAAAAGGAGGACATTATGGCAACCATCGATTTGATCGTGTTAGGAATATTGAAAAGAGAAGCCTTGAGCGCCTACGATATTCAAAAAATAGTGGAGTATCGCAATCTTTCAAAGTGGGTAAAAATCAGCACGCCTTCGATTTATAAAAAGGTGATTCAGCTGGAGGGAAAGGGCTATGTGAAAAGCGATATCGTAAAGGAAGGGAAAATGGCGGAGAAGGCGGTCTATTCTTTGACACCGGAAGGAGAACAGGAATTTGAACGGCTGATGCTGGAGATTGCCTCCCGGCCGATTCATATCTTTTTGGATTTCAACGCCGTGATCGTAAATTTGACCAGTCTCCCGGCGGAACATCAAAAATCTTGTTTGACCAGCATAGAAGAGAACGTGAAACAGCTCAAAGCGTATGTGGAAGAAAACTATGAGTTGAAGAAGGAGCTGCCGGAGATTCCCGAAACGGGGATCGCAGTCTTGCGGCAGCAGCTGATTCTGGCTCAGGCCATCGAAGCTTGGATCGTATCATTGAAAGAAGGGTTTGAGAATCAATCGTCGAGCCGTGAATGATCCTTCGCGGGAACCGGATTAAAAACGTTCCGTAAATATTCATAAAATGCTTGACAAATGTAACTGTAATGGTTATAGTTACAGATAGGAAATGTAATCAACAGGATTACAGTATGGCAGAAGGCCCCTTGAAGAAGAGGCAGGAGGAGGCTTGACAATGAATACACGTGAACACGAGACCATGAAGTTGAGAG